>JAFYQA010000140.1 GCA_017547315.1 Roseburia sp.
GTAGATGGACAGTATATGTTATTTGCAGACGAAGAAGATTATAGAGAATATATGAATGATTGAATGAAATGAGAGACTGGTTTCTGCTATGTAGTTCGGGAAACACATAGCAGAGAACCAGTCTCTTTTGGTTGAAATGCATTCCTTAAAATGTTAAAATAAATATATCTATGTTTTTCAAGAAAGGTCGTGATTTTATGGCAAACGAAGTAAAAGTTTTTGATGTGAATGATGCGAATGGGAATATGTTTATCCGTCCTTATGAGCACAATGCGAAGTACTATGAGACAGACCAGATGGGGATTATTCATCACTCGAATTACATTCGTTGGATGGAGGAAGCTCGTATTGATTTGATGGATCAGGTCGGACTTTCTTATAAACAGATGGAAGAGATGGAGATTATCAGCCCTGTTTTGTCGGTATCCTGCGAGTATCACAGCATGACACATTTTGCAGATACCGTAATAATCGAGCCGAAAATTACAAAATATAATGGTATCAAATTAGAGTTTGAGTACCGTATTACAGATAAATTAACAGGTGAACTTCGCGCGACGGGAAAGAGTTCACATTGCTTTTTGAATCGCTCCGGCAGACCGATTTCGTTAAAACGCATGTATCCGGAGATTGATACGAAGTTTTTCTCATTCGGGAATGAACAGCAATAAGAGATAAAAGGGGAGAACATTATGATACAAGAACGCTTACAGGCACTTCGTGCCGAGATGAAAAAAAGAGGAGTCGACATTTATGTGATTCCAACAGCAGATTTTCATGAGTCTGAGTATGTTGGAGAATATTTTAAAGCGAGAGCTTATATGACAGGTTTTAGTGGTTCTGCGGGCACTGCGGTTGTGACAATGACAGAAGCTGGATTATGGACAGACGGACGTTATTTCGTACAGGCAGAGCGTCAGTTAGAGGGAACGGGTGTGACCTTATTCCGCATGGCGGAAGAAGGTGTGCCGACGATTGAAGAATATCTTACCAAAGAATTACCAGAAGGTGGTTGTCTTGGTTTTGATGGCAGAGTGGTGAATACTGCATGGGGCAAAAAGTTAGCAACAGTAGCAGAGAAAAAGAATTCCAAATTATATGTAGATGAAGATTTAGTTGGACTTATCTGGACAGACAGACCAGCATTAGCAAAAACAGCACCATTTATTTTAGAAGAAAAGTATGTTGGAAAAAGTGTAGCAGAGAAGTTAGCAGGTGTTCGTGCAAAAATGGAAGAAGCAGGAGCAGATACACATATTTTAACCTGTTTATATGATATCGCATGGTTGCTAAATATCCGTGGTAACGATATTGACTGTGTGCCGGTTGTGATGTCTTATCTTGTAATGAACAGAGAGGAATGTATCTGGTTTTTACAGGAAGAAGTGTTAGATGATACCGTAAAAACATATTTGGCAGAAAATCAGATTATTACAAAACCATACGATTCGATTTATGAATATGTGAAGACAATCCCTGCAACTGCAAAGGTATTGTTAAGTGAAAGTGGAGTGAACTACCGTATTTGCAATAATTTGCAGGAGGGCATTACGGTTATCAACCAGTCGAATCCAACCGAGTTGATGCGTGCCATGAAAAATCCGATTGAAGTGGATAACACTAGAAAAGCACACGTAAAAGATGGTGTAGCGTTCACGAAATTTATGTACTGGTTAAAAAATAATATTGGAAAAATTCCAATGACTGAGATTTCTGCTTCTGATTACTTGGAAGCACGTAGAAGAGAGCAGGAAGGTTTTGTAGAGTTAAGCTTCCATACCATTTCAGCTTATGGTCCAAATGCAGCGATGATGCATTATTCGGCTACTCCGGAATCAAATGCAGAGTTAAAACCAGAAGGATTTTTACTGGTAGACTCCGGCGGACACTATTACGAAGGCTCTACTGATATTACTAGAACGATGGCATTAGGCCCGATTACAGAGGAAATGCGTGAGCATTTCACCGCAGTTTGCCGTTCCAATATGAACCTTGCAAATGCCAGATTTTTATACGGCTGTAGTGGCTTGAATCTGGATATTTTAGCGAGAGGTCCATTATGGGATTTAAACATTGATTATAAATGTGGAACAGGACATGGTATTGGCTATTTACTCAATGTACACGAAGGTCCAAATGGATTCCGCTGGAGAATTGTGCCGGAACGTAAGGATAGCGGCACATTAGAAGAAGGTATGATTACGACGGATGAACCGGGCGTTTATTTAGAAGGTAAGTACGGTATCCGTACCGAAAATGAATTGGTTTGTCATAAAGGCGAGAAGAACGAATACGGTCAGTTCATGTATTTTGAAAATATCACATATGCGCCAATTGATTTAGATGCCATTGACCCAGAGGCAATGACCAAACGTGAACGTGCGATGTTGAATGAATATCATGCAATGGTATATCGTGTACTTTCTCCGTATATGACAGCGGAAGAAAATGAATGGTTGAAGCAGTATACCAGAGCAACTTGACTCTGAATAACTATAGTAAATTATGAAAAAGAGGATTTTTTGACATGAGCGAAAAGCTGGTTTTGATAGATGGACATAGTATTTTAAACAGAGCCTTTTTTGGAATTCCGGATTTGACGAATTCGGAAGGGCTTCATACGAATGCGGTATATGGATTTTTAAATATTTTATTTAAAATCCTAGAAGAAGAAAAACCGAATTACTTAACGGTGGCATTTGACTTATCAGCACCGACTTTCCGCCACAAAATGTTTGAGGAATACAAAGGTACGAGAAAGCCGATGGCAGATGAACTGCGTCAGCAGGTGCCTGTTATGAAGGAAATGCTTGCAGCGATGGGAATTCCGGTTGTGACCAAAGAAGGTTATGAAGCGGACGATATTCTCGGTACGATTGCGAAAAGAAGCGAAGCACAGGGGATGGAAGTTTCCATCGTATCTGGTGACCGTGACTTGTTACAGTTAGCGACTGATCATATCAAAATCCGTATTCCAAAGACCAAAAAAACAGGAACTGAAATCGAAGATTACTATGCAAAAGATGTATTAGAAAAATATCAGGTAAGCCCAATTGAGTTTATCGATGTAAAGGCCTTGATGGGCGATACTTCCGATAATATTCCGGGTGTGCCGGGCATTGGTGAGAAAACTGCCACAGCTTTGATTGTGCAGTATAAGAGCATCGAGAATGCTTATGAGCATGTAGATGAGATCAAACCGCCAAGAGCTAGCAAGAATTTAAAAGAAAACTATGACTTGGCACAGATGAGCAAGACTCTTGCGACGATAGAGATTAACGCAGATATCGAGTATGATATCACAAATGCAAGATTCGAACAGATTTCTGATTTGTATACAGAAGCAGCTTATATGCTTTGTAAAAAGTTAGAGTTTAAACATTTGCTTGGCAGATTTGAAGTAACAGCTCCAAAGAATCAGGCAGAAGAATATTTTAAATGTGTCACAGATAAAAAAGAAGCTGAGAAGATTTTTGCCAGAACCAAAGGTGCGCCATGTGCATTCCAAATCATCCCGTTTGAAGAAGAGAATGGTGGTGTAGAGGAATTAGGACAGATGAGCCTTTTTGCAACACCGCAGGTGAATCAGTTCTTCGGTATGGCGCTAGCTTTTGGGGAGGAAGATACTTATTTCTTTAAAGCAAATGAAGAATTAACAAGTGATGTATTGGTTTCATTACTTACAGGTAGTAAAGCGAGTGAATATATCACTTTGAACTTAAAATCACAGTTAAAATTGCTTGGCATGATTGAGAAAAAACAAAATGGTGCGATTTCTCTGGCGAATTTGTTCGATGGCGTTATCGCGGCATATTTGCTGAATCCGTTAAAGGGGGATTATCCGTACGAAGATATCGCAAAAGATTACGCCGGACTGATGATTCCATCCCGTGCAGATTTGCTTGGTAAATTAAGTGTGGAAGCTGCTTTTACTGAGAAAATGGAAGAAGCGTTAAAATATGTCTGCTTCGAGGCGTACACAGCATGGAAGTCTAAACAGACTTTAGAAGCAGAATTAAAAGATACCAAGATGTACCAGCTTTTTACCGATATCGAGATGCCATTAGTATTCACGCTGGCGGATATGGAAGCAACAGGTATCATTTTAGATGCACAGGATTTGAAGGAATACAGTGATAATCTGTCGGTTCGTATTGCAGAATTAGAAAAGCAGATTTATGCGGCGGCAGGAGAAGAATTTAACATCAATTCTCCAAAACAATTAGGTGTCATTCTTTTTGAAAAATTAGAATTACCTTATGGTAAGAAGACAAAAACAGGCTACTCCACAGCAGCAGAAGTGTTAGAAAAACTGGCACCGGAAGCATCGATTGTAGCTGATATTTTAGAATATAGAACGTTAGCAAAATTAAAATCAACCTATGCTGACGGCTTGGTGAACTTTATTGCAGAAGACGGCAGAGTGCATACTAATTTTAACCAGACGATTACTGCAACGGGACGACTTAGTAGTACCGACCCGAATCTACAGAATATTCCGATTCGAATTGAGCTTGGCAGATTAATCCGTAAGGCATTTTTACCGCCAGAAGGTTATGTGTTTATGGATGCGGATTATTCCCAGATTGAACTTCGTGTATTAGCGCATATGTCAGGTGACGAGAAGTTAATCGAAGCATATAGACAGGCACAGGATATCCATAGAATTACTGCGTCGCAGGTATTTCATATCCCATTTGATGAGGTTACGGATTTACAGCGAAGAAATGCGAAAGCAGTAAACTTTGGCATTGTATATGGTATCAGTTCGTTTGGTTTGAGTCAGGATTTAAGTATTTCGAAAAAAGAAGCAGCTGAATATATCGAGCGCTATTTTGAAACCTATCCAAAGATTAAACTATTTTTAGATAAATTAGTTGCAGATGCTAAGGAGAAGGGATATGTGACGACCATGTTTGGCAGACGCCGTCCGATTCCAGAACTTTCTAGCAGTAATTTCATGCAACGTTCGTTTGGGGAGCGTGTTGCGATGAATGCACCGATTCAGGGAACATCGGCAGATATTATTAAGATTGCCATGAACCGTGTGCATGATGCATTGATTGAGCAGGGCTTAAAGTCTCGTCTGACGGTAACAGTACACGACGAATTGCTGATTGAGACGGCAAAAGACGAGATTGAAAAAGTAGAAGAGCTTTTAATAGAAGGAATGAAACAGGCGGCAGAACTGGCTGTGACATTAGAAGTGGAGGCACATACCGGTGCCAATTGGTATGAAGCCAAATAGTTTTATTGGGTGATTAGTCCAGTTAAGATGTAGAGCCGGTCAGATTCTTCTTGAAAGTTATAGGGAGAGATGAAAAATGAAATTCATAGGAATCACCGGAGGTGTAGGAGCCGGCAAGTCGGCAGTCCTTAAATATTTAAGTGAAAAAGAAAATATTCGGGTGATGTTAGCGGATGAAATTGCACATGATTTAATGTTGCAAGGGACAGAGTGTTATAAAAAAATAATAAGGGCATTCATACACGAAGATATTTTAGACTGTAGTGGTGAGTTCGACCGCGTGAAACTGGCGAAGATCATTTTTTCTTCGGATGAGAAACGTTTAAAAATGAATGCAATCGTTCATCCGGCAGTAAAAGAATATGTAAAAGAACAGTTTGTGTTAGAAAAGGAAAAAGGAGAGCTGGATTTTTTGATTTTAGAGGCAGCACTTCTGATTGAAGACCACTATGATGAGGTGTGCGATGAACTCTGGTATATTTATGCATCACCAGAAGTTCGTAAAGAACGGCTTATGACAACGCGCGGTTATTCCGAAGAAAAGGTACAACAGATCTTTGACAGCCAGCTTTCGGATGAAATTTATCGAAAAAAGTGCAAAGTTACCATTGACAATAACGGAGATTTATCGGAAACTTTTCTACAGATAGATAAAGCACTTGGATTTTTGGAAGATACAACAAAGGAGAATGTGATTGGAATGGAACAGCCATTTGTATTTGGATTAGACATAGGAACAAGAAATGTAGTAGGTACCGTAGGGTATTTAGAGGACGAGCATAGTTTTATTGTTCAGGCTCAGTGCATCATGGAGCATGAGACAAGAGCTATGATTGACGGTCAGATTCACGACATTGGTCGTGTTGCCAGAACAATTACAAAAGTAAAAGAGGCATTAGAAGAACAGATTAAGCAACCGCTTACAGATGTATGTATCGCAGCTGCCGGACGTGTGTTAAAAACGATTAATGTATCAGTAGAATATGAATATCCGGAAGAATCCGTGGTAACAGCAGAAGATATTCATACATTAGACTTACTGGGCATTGAAAACGCACAGAGTATTTTAAAAGAAGAAAATGATACACAGTACAAGTTCTATTGTGTAGGATATACAGTAGTTAAATACTATATCAATGATGAACCTTTTTCCAATATTGAAGGTCATAAAGCTCGCAAAATCAGCGAGGAGATTATTGTAACCTTCCTCCCGGAAGACGTAGTAGATGGTTTGTATTCTGCAGTAGGACAGGCAGGCTTAAATGTAGCAAGCCTTACCTTAGAGCCTATCGCTGCGATTAATATTGCTATTCCGGAAGCATTCCGTATGTTAAATATTGCTTTAGTAGATATTGGAGCAGGTACATCCGATATTTCTGTAACAAAAGGTGGAAGTATCACAGCGTATGGTATGATTCCGCTTGCAGGTGATGAAATTACAGACTTGATTGTACAACAGTATTTGGTAGATTTTAAAACTGCAGAAGCGATTAAGCTTGCTAGCAGCAAAGGCGGCGATATCACATACAAAGATATTATGTTGATTGAGCATACCATTACATCCGAAGAAATTTGGAAACTTGCAGAGTCTACCGTAGAAAAAATGACAACAGCAGTAGCGGCTAAGATTAAGGAACTCAATGGTGATAAAGCAGTCAGTGCGGCGTTTATTGTCGGTGGCGGCGGTAAAATCCATGGTTATACTGAAAGTCTTGCAGAAAAGCTTGGTATTATAAAAGAACGAGTAGCATTGCGTGGTGAAGAAGTATTACAGGAAGTAACTTTCTTACAGGACGATATTAAAAAAGACCCATTATTAGTTACACCAATTGGTATTTGTGTGAACTATTATCATCAGAAAAATAGTTTTATTATGGTGCGTTTAAATGGGGAGCGTGTAAAATTATACAATAATAATAAGTTGACGATTGTGGATGCTGCATTACAGGCAGGTTTAAAGAATGAGGATTTGTTCCCAAGACGTGGAAAAGAGATTCATTACAAGATTAATGGTGTGGATAAAGTAGAACGTGGTGCAGCGGGTGAATCTGCCGTGATTACTATGAACGGAAAACCAGCAGGTATGAATACACGTTTAGAATCAAATTGTGACATTCAGATTCAGGTGTCTACGCAGGGAGAAGATGCAGTACTTCGTGTAGAAAAATTAGAAGAATACAAAGGACAGCAGTTGACTTTTGTAGTAAACGGCACAAGAGTAACCTGCCCGAAATGCGTAGAAGTCAACGGGGAGTTAAAACCGGGAGCATACGAGATTCAGGATGGTGATGTAATCGAGGTTCGTGCTTATTATACAGTTGAGCAGATTGCGAAATTTATGGATGTAGAAGTGGATATGACAGAGGATGTTTTTGTCAATAACCGCAGTGTAGATATGGATACCCGTGTATATGACAATTTTACATTGGATTGGAAAACATTATCCTATGCAGTAGCGGAAGAACCTGGTAACAATGTAGATGAAATAGCAGCGGATGATGAAGATACCGTGGTAGAAGATGCTACAAATGATGATGTAAATCTTACGACAGCTTCAAAAGTAGACAGCATTCAGAATGTTCAGGTATACGTCAATGGGCTGCCAGTTATGTTGACCGGGAAAAGCGAATATGTTTTTGTAGATATTTTTGATTATTATAATTTTGACTTAAAGGCTGGAAACGGACGTGGCGTGATTACTCAGTTAAATGGAGAAGATGCGGCATACGTTGCAGTTCTAAAAAATGGTGACCAGATTAAA
>JAFYQA010000141.1 GCA_017547315.1 Roseburia sp.
CCTGTACTTTACCAATCTCAGTGGAAACGGCAGAAAAACCGATGACAAAAGAGGAAGAACTCGTATACTTCTCTTAGGGACATTTTTGAAAGTTTGATTTTCGTAACTGAAATATAAACTAAGAAAAGGGAACGTATAGAAGGTTTCTTTTGCGTACTTAGCATAAAGAAACCTTCTATACGTTCCCTTTTCTTATGTTTCAATATCTTTAATAAAATCAAACTACAAAAATTTATCCGATAAGTTTGTCCATCTTTAAAATGTGATTTACAAGCCATTTTGCAAGGAAATCTAAGACATCCTGTAAGTATTCCTGCTGGTTGTTATCCAAACTTTCTAATTCTTCAAAATTGATATCTACTAATTTCTCGATGAAGGCATTGTGGGCACGGCGCTGTGCATCCAAATCTGCGTAATTAATTTTTTCCATATAAGCTTCTTCATCACGGAAATGCATTTCGGTATAGTTGCGTAATTCGGTAAGAATGCGCATGATTTCATCATATTTATCGAAAATCATATCATCGCATACCAAAGCGTGCACTTCATTTACGAGTGCAAAAAGCTGACGGTGTTCGTCATCGATTAAGCCAATTCCGGTCAGGTATTCGTCAGAGAATATATAAGCTTCTTGGGTAGCAGCTTCTTTTTTGAATTTGCCGATTAAAATGTCGCTGCCTAAAATATGGCGGTATAACCATTTTGCGAGGAAAGTGAGTAAATCCTGAGCGGTCGCTAAAGTGAGCTCGCCTGCCGCCATAACAGTGGTTACTTTGTCACGGAATGTTTCATGTTCCACAACCTGGCGGTTTAATTCTGGATCATCGATATTTAACATATAAGCTTCTTCATGAGCAAAGTGATTGATTGCATATTCGTAAAGTTCGTTTAAAAGTCTGCTGGTAATCGCAGCTACATCAGCATCGGTAGCATGTAAAGCTTCATCTGTCTTATTTAACAAGTGAAATAAATGTTCATGCTCTTTATCAATTTCTTCAATTCCAATCAGACAATCATTTGTAAACTGGTACATATATCCTCCTAATAATACATCTGTTTTAGTAAACTATAAGATGATTATATCATAGATATAAAAAAATACGATAGCAAAGTTAGAAATTACAGGTAGAAAAATTATTGAAAAATATTCGGGTTTGGCGTATTATAACTAAATTAGGTATGATATATATTATTTTAACATTAGATTAACAATACTTTAATATTTATAATTTATAGTACAGTGTATAAATGAGAGAAAGCATATAGGCAACAGGAGGAAAGATATGTATCCAATCGTAAGAAGAGAACAGCTTGCAGATAAGATTTACCTCATGGACGTAAAGGCTCCACGAGTAGCACAGTATTGTCAGCCAGGTCAGTTCGTTATTGTAAAAATTGATGAGGTAGGGGAGCGTATTCCCTTAACGATTTGTGACTATAACAGAGAAGAAGGAACCATTACAATTGTATTTCAGGTAGTAGGTGCTTCGACACAGAGAATGGTAGATTTACAGGTAGGAGACGCGTTCCAGGATTTCGTGGGACCACTTGGTTGTGAGTCTGATTTGGTACATGAAGATATCGAAGAATTAAAGCAGAAAAAGATTTTATTTGTGGCAGGTGGTGTTGGTACAGCTCCGGTTTATCCACAGGTGAAGTGGTTACATGAGCAGGGTGTTGCATGTGACGTTATCATTGGTGCAAGAAATAAAGAGTTATTAATTTTAGAAGATGAAATGCGTGCAGTATGTAAGAATCTGTATGTAACAACAGATGATGGTTCTTATGGATTCAAAGGAACAGGCACAGCACAGTTACAGGCACTTTGGGATGAAGGTGTTCGCTATGACCATTGTGTAGCTATCGGACCGATGATTATGATGAAGTTTGTATGTAAATTGACAAAAGAACTCGGTATTCCAACGGTTGTTTCTATGAACCCGATTATGGTAGACGGAACAGGTATGTGTGGAGCTTGTCGTTTGGTTGTGGGCGATAAAGTGAAGTTTGCATGTGTAGACGGTCCTGAATTTGATGGCCACTTGGTTGATTTTGATCAGGCGATGCGTAGACAGGCACAGTACAAGACCGAAGAAGGTCGTGCAATGCTTGCATTAGAAGAAGGCGATACACATCATGGTGGATGTGGACATTGTAGTTAAGGTATATGGAACGTTACTAGAATGGAGCAAACAGTAAGTAAGGAATCTCATAAAGGGAATTTAAGATAGGAACGTCGCAAAAGCGGCAGAATGGAGTATAAAATGGACGTATTAAAAAGAGTTCCGGTTCGCGAACAGGACGCAGTGATTCGTTCAGCGAATTTTGAAGAAGTATGTTTAGGATATAATGAAGAAGAAGCAATGGCAGAAGCGGCTCGTTGTTTGGGCTGTAAAAATGCAATGTGTATGAAGGGATGTCCGGTATCTATCGATATCCCAGGATTTATTGGACAGGTAAAAGAAGGTAATTTTGAAGAAGCTTACCAAATTATCAGCAAATCTTCTGCACTTCCTGCTGTATGTGGCCGAGTATGTCCGCAGGAGACACAGTGCGAGGGAAAATGTATCCGTGGTATTAAGGGAGAGCCGGTTGCTATCGGTAAATTAGAGCGTTTTGTAGCCGACTGGGCAAGAGAACATGGCATCAAACCTGCCAAAGCCGAGCAGATGAATGGACACAAAGTAGCGGTTATCGGCTCTGGTCCTGCAGGTCTTACCTGTGCAGGTGACTTGGCAAAAATGGGCTATGATGTGACCATTTTTGAAGCGTTACATGAAGCGGGCGGTGTATTAATCTATGGTATTCCGGAATTCCGTCTTCCAAAGAATAAGGTTGTGGCAGCTGAAGTAGAGAACGTAAAATCATTAGGTGTTAAGATTGAGACGAACGTAGTTATTGGTAAGTCTGTAACAATCGATGAATTAATGGAAAAAGAAGGTTTTGAGGCAGTATTCATTGGTTCAGGTGCAGGTCTTCCAAAGTTCATGGGAATCCCAGGCGAACAGGCAATGGGTGTATTCTCAGCAAATGAATTCTTGACTAGAAATAACCTGATGAAAGCTTTCTTAGAAGGCTATGATACACCTATCAAGTGTGGTAGAAAAGTGATCGTAGTTGGTGGTGGTAACGTAGCAATGGATGCCGCGAGAACTGCAAAGAGACTTGGAGCAGAGGTACATATTGTATACCGTCGTAGTGAAGAAGAACTTCCGGCACGAGTAGAAGAAGTACATCATGCAAAAGAAGAAGGAATCATTTTTGATTTACTTCAGAATCCAGTTGAATTATTAGTGGATGAGGATGGCTGTGTAAAAGGTGCTAAGATTATTAAAATGGAACTTGGCGAACCGGATGCATCAGGCAGAAGAAGACCGGTTGAGATTCCGGGAAGCGAGTATGAAATCGAGGCAGATGTAGTCATTATGTCTCTTGGTACTTCACCAAATCCATTGATTTCATCTACCACAAAGGGATTAGATATTAATAAATGGCAGTGTATCGTAGCAAACGAAGCAAACGGCGCAACTTCAAAAGAGGGTGTGTTTGCCGGTGGTGATGCGGTTACGGGTGCAGCAACTGTTATTCTTGCTATGGGAGCAGGGAAAGCAGCAGCAAATGGTATCCACGAGTATTTAAGCAACAAATAATTGTGAATCCAAAATGAGAAAATAGTATATTTAAAAGAAGATATTCTTTAAGTTAGCTTGTGACTTGATGCGTATCTTCTTTTTTGTTAAAGAAATTGAGAGTTTTGTTAAAGAAAACGAGGATTTCAAGAAAAAATAAAAAAATATAACACTAAAGAAATGACAGATGGCTTAAAATGTGATATTATTAATAATAAATGTAAGAAGAGGGGAGGATTTGTAATGGGTGATATGAAAAATGAATTATTGGAATCGTCTCAGGATGAGATGATGAAGGCATTGAGAAAAGAGTTGAAGTTTACAAGAGTTTGCAGTTTACTTGTAGCAACACTTTTGGTATTTGTAATTGTGGGTGGTTTTTATGTTGTTAATAAGATAACACCAGCACTTGCTGCAATCGAAAAGATGCAGCCGGCGATTGCTAAAATTGAACAATTAGATATCGAGGTGTTGAATGAGAAGATTGAACAGTTGGATATTGAAGGTTTGAATAAGATTGTAGAAGATTTAGACGTGGAAGCGTTATCTGAAGTTTTGCGTAATATTAACGAAGCTACCGCTTACATAGAAGAAATTGGTAAAGGTTTTAGTGATTTTTCGGAGTCTGTAACAGATTCTTTTAATGATTTATTTAAAATTGGTGAGAAGAATAGGAATGGAGTATAAACGGGTGTGTTGTAAATAAGAAAGGAATTGGCGGGATGATAAAAAATATTATTTTAGATGTAGGAAGAGTACTTGTAGCATGGCAGCCTGAAGAGGCAATGCGGGAACTTGGCATTGCGGAAGAAATTGTAGAGAGATTAGCGAAGGCATTGTTTGAATCTGGCGTGTGGAATGAAGCGGACAGAGGTGTATTAAGCGATGATGAATTTTTAGAGTTGGCGATTCGCCAGGTGCCGGAGTGTGAGGCGGAAGTGCGTTTGTTCTGGGATAATGTTGATAAAGCAATTTGGCAGTTACCTTATGTAAAGCTATGGATTAAGGCTATGAAAAAAGCAGGATATGGGGTGTACATATTATCAAACTATGGTAGCTGGACATATGA
>JAFYQA010000142.1 GCA_017547315.1 Roseburia sp.
AGTTTTTCTGAATAAAATCTCTTACGTTAATTTCTCTTTCCCAAGCTCCACCTTGGAAACCACGCCATTCATTTCTCATAATGTTCTCCCTTTCTATTCTAAATCTAGTATCAAAAGCCTAGTGTTCATCAATATCTTGTAGTCGTTTACTACTGACAATGAATATATTACGTTATGCGTCGATCTTTGTCAATTATGTCTGATGTTCTTCTTTACGTACAAGACAATTTTCTCAAATAAGCATTCTTCTTTCGAATAAGCAGGTTTCAGAATTTGTGAACAAATTCTGAAACTCGCGTTGCTCGTCAAATAGAAATAAATTAGCATCTTTGCAAGCAAGCTTCCAAGCTGCAAATTTATTTCTATTTTCCTCTGCTTATTCGCGCAAAAAAAGAAACCGACACGTCTAGGCTTATTCTGCCCAGACGGTCGGCTCATTATTCGTTATACTCCACGTGGTTATTCCACTGTTTCCGTCAGTCATATAACGATTTCATCTTATCGTATATAATAGTATTTTGCAAGGGGGTTTAGGATTTTTGTAAAATTTGCTCAATTTCCCAAAGGTTTGTAATGTCAAAATCTACGTTCACGTCCTTAGTATGCTCCATTTTTTTCGGATTATACCAGCAAGTTAAAATTCCTGCATTGTTACCACCCTTGATATCACTAGTAAGAGAATCTCCTACAATGATTACCTCTCCTGGTTCGTAAGTTCCGATAACTTCAAATACCTTATCGAAAAACTCCTTATTTGGTTTCTCTACTCCTAACACATCCGAGATAAAGATACCGTCAAATAACGTGTCCAGCTTAGAATTCTTTAACTTTCTATCCTGTGCCACTTTTGTCCCGTTGGTAACGGCATACTGTTTTATCTGCCCTTTGTACTTCTGTATCAATTCAAATGCATTATCGCAGAATACCACCGTATCTCCTAAACGAACCTGGTATTCTTCGTTAAAACTTTCAGCCTTTTCAACCGGCAAACCTTCTGTTTCAAAAAACTCACGGAATCTGCCCACCAACACTTCCGGTTTGGTAAGCTCTCCTCTCTCTAATGCTTCCCAGTATTTGCGATTAATCACAATATACCTCCCCAGCATCTCATCTGTACATTCGCCCATATCATGTGAGGCAAAACACTGTCTGATGGCCACTTTTTCTGCCGCACCAAAATCCAGCAATGTACCATCTACATCCCATAAAATTACTTTTATCATATTCTCTATTTTTCCACCTTAAATTGAATCGCAGCATTTGTAAGTTTCTGTGCTAATTCTGCAAGCGTCGCTGTGGTAGCTGTATTATCATCCATAGCATGTGCACATCCTTCGATACTTCCCTGAATATCTGTCGTCTTCTCAACTGCCATATCCGAAGTATCTCTTACATCCGAGAATAATCTCGTTACCTGATTAATCTCCGGCACTGTCCTATCTACTTTTGCTAAAATCTCTGCTGCCAAATTATCTACTTCGTCAGAGTCTGTATAATAATCCTCACTAATCTGAAGATAACCATCCATCTGTGGCTGAATCTTCGCGTCAATGAATTCTAATAATTCCTGACTATTCTCTTTCAAATCTTCGAATGCTTTCTGTACTTTTTGAATCGTCTCCTGAATTGCCGCGACACTCTTTGTAGATTCATCTGCCAACTTACCAACTTCATCCGCAACAATTGCAAAACCACGTCCCTGATCGCCCGCTCTGGCAGCCTCGATAGACGCATTTAACGACAACAAATTTGTCTGGTCAGAAATCTCAGCAATAACATCTGCCATCTCACGAATTTCTACTACAACCTTCGCAGCTTCAATGCTTCGCTCTAATTTCACTCTCTGCACTTCACAGATTTCTCTGCTCTCATCAATCGCAGCCTTCGCTGCCTTCTGTGCAGTCAGTGCTTTGCTCTTGCAACGTTCTGCATTCTGGTTCTGTGTCTTAGCATATTCCGCCAATTCATGCATGCTCATATCAACACGCTTCATTGTATCTGAAATATTATTGATATTGTACTGATTCTCTTCGTTACCGATTACCACTTCCTCTGCAGATTCATTAATCGTCTGCATACGACTAGAAATCTCATCCGTGTTGGAACAAAGCTTTTCGCCTGCGGCGTTCACATCTTTGGCACAGCTTACAATATCAAGCATAATCTCATCCATTTTCTCTGCTGCCACATTTAAATTCTCGCAAACAAAGCCTAACTCATCCTTGCGGTTCTTTAAATCAATTCGATATGTAAGATCGCCATTCGCTAATGCAACTGCAAATTCCAAAATCTTTTTCAACGGTTTACGAATATTCTGCACAATCCAAAAAGCCACCGCTAATGCCATTACTTCAAACGCAGCTGTCATCATATACATCTTATTACGCAAAGCCAAAAGTTCCTGCATCACGACTTCTTCATTGCCTTGAATATTCCTCTGTACAATTGCCAGTGTTTCCTTATAAAAAACCATCGTGAGAATACTACAAATTACAAATACTAGCGTAAAAATCTCTAATGTATAACGGACCCTATAACTTCTTACCCCAAACTTTCTCTTTGCCTTCTCTTCCATAATAATCTTTTCTCCCAATACGCC
>JAFYQA010000143.1 GCA_017547315.1 Roseburia sp.
ACCAGAACGAATGGGAGCACCGATTACGGCATACAACCGTATCAGCAAAGAGGTAATTCGTGTACATTCTAATATTTATACACCGGATTTGGTAGTGGTTGTAGATGAGACATTATTACATTCTGTAAATGTAACAGCAGGATTAAAAGAGGAAGGCGCAATTATTGTAAATACACCAAAATCTGCAGATGAAATCAAACCTCTTTTGAATGGTTATCAGGGAAAAGTGTTCACTGTAGATGCGAGAAGAATTTCAGTGGAAGCACTTGGTAAGAACTTCCCGAACTCGCCAATGCTTGCAGCAGCAGTGGCAGTTAGTGGAATTATGAGCCAGGAAGAATTTTTAAATGAGATGCAGGAATCTTACCAGCATAAATTTGCAAAGAAACCAGAAGTAATTGAAGGTAATATGAAGGCGCTTACAATGACACTCGATGAGCTTGCACCGGCACTTGTTACCAAAGCTTAAAGTAGAAAGCTAGAAATAATAGCAGGTTAATAGTAATCAGGAAGTTGGAATTAGCTAGAGATAAGATTACTTAGAACGGGAACTGTGATAAGCAGAGTCACAGAAAGTCGGGAAATTTGACAGAATAAAAGAAAAGAACAGGAATACATATCATGAGAACAGATATTACAAAAATAAATGAGCAGACCCCGCATCAGGATTTGACCGAAGGGTTAATGATTTTTGCTGGCGGTACAACAAAACATTTCAATACCGGTGAATGGAGAACCAATACTCCGGTGTTTCACGCAGATTTGTGTAAGCAGTGCTTACTTTGTGCACCGGTTTGTCCGGATTCATCGATTCCGGTAGCAGACAGCAAACGTGGTGATTTTGATTATGACCATTGTAAAGGATGCGGCATTTGTGCTAATGTTTGTCCTTTTAACGCAATTGAGATGAAGGAGGGCAGATAATATGGCAAAGAGAGAGAGAATGTCAGGAAATGAGGCAGTAGCATACGCAATCCGTCAGATTAATCCGGATGTAATGCCTGCGTTCCCGATTACACCTTCTACAGAGATTCCACAGATGGTTTCCTCTTATATTGCAAATGGTCAGATGGACACAGAGTTCATTCCAGTTGAAAGTGAACATTCAGCAATGAGTGCTGCAATTGGTGCAGAAGCAGCAGGTGCGAGAACCTTGACAGCGACTTCTTCTGCAGGTCTTGCATTAATGTGGGAAGAATTATTGCTTGCAGCATCGAACCGTATGCCACTTGCATTAGCACTTGTAAATAGAACATTGTCAGGTCCAATCAATATCAACTGTGACCATACAGATGGTATGGGTGCGAGAGATACCGGTTGGATTCAGATTTATTCAGAGAATAATCAGGAAGCTTACGATAACTTTGTGCAGGCTTACCCAATCGCAGAAGCGAAAGATGTACATATTCCAATTATGATTTGTCAGGATGGTTTCATCACAAGTCATGCGGTAGAAAATATCGAATTATTAGATGACGCAGATGTAAAAGCGTTTGTCGGTGAGTACGAACCAGAAGAATTTTTACTGAACCCTGGCAAACCAATTGCAGTTGGACCATATTCTATTTCTAACTATGCAATGGAAGCTAGAAAGAATCAGGAAATCGCATTAGAAAATGCAAAAGAAGTAGTGCTTAAAGTGGCAGAAGATTTTGAAAAAATCTCTGGTAGAAAATATGGTTTCTTTGAAGAATACAGAACCGAAGACGCTGACTATATCATGTTAATTATGGGTTCTGCAGCAGGTACAGCAAAACAGGCAGTAGATGATTTACGTGAACAGGGCAAAAAAGTGGGTGTATTAAAATTACGTTTGTTCCGTCCATTCCCTGGAAAAGAAATCGCAGAGGCTTTAAAGAACTGTAAAGCAGTAGCTATCATGGATCGTTGTGAGAGCTACAACGGCAATGGTGCAGCACTTGGTAACGAAGTAACTTCAGCCCTTTTCAAGAATAAAGTCATGATTTCCGCAGTGAACTATATCTATGGTTTGGCAGGAAGAGACTTTACTGTGACAGATGTGTATCGCATTTTTGACGAGTTAGAACAGGCAGAAATGAATGGTACAGAAGTAGAACAGTATCAGTACGTTGGATTACGCAAGTAAGAGAGGGTAGATAATATGAGTAACTATAATTTAAAAGAAATGATGAATAAACCGGAGCGTTTAGCTCCAGGTCATCGTATGTGTGCAGGCTGCGGTGCGACAATTGGCGTTCGTGCAGTATTACGTGCACTTCATGAGGGTGACCATGCCGTAATCGGTAATGCAACAGGCTGTTTGGAAGTATCTTCTTTCACATACCCATATACAGCATGGGAAGACAGTTATATCCATAATGCATTCGAAAATGCTGGTGCGACATTAAGCGGTGTAGAAACAGCTTATAAAGCACTTAAAAAACGTGGCAAAATTCCAGCTGATGTAAATTATAAATTTATCACATTCGGTGGCGACGGCGGTACTTATGATATCGGTTTCCAGTCACTTTCCGGTGCGATGGAACGTGGTCATGA
>JAFYQA010000144.1 GCA_017547315.1 Roseburia sp.
CCGACGAAATGATTCAGTATCTGCGTCCATTGATTCAGGGAGAGTCCAACGTAAGCTACCAAAACGGACTTCCTGTTTACGCAGACATCCGACATTTAACACATAATAATTAGAATAAAAAATGGCAGTTGCAATTAATTTCGCAACTGCCACATTTTTATTTAATATGAAATCTTCTCTGAACTTCCACTCTGGCTCTTCTGTCTCCAAAAATAATCGTACCAAGGAACAAGAATCCCGAACACATTACTGCGATTCCCATCACATGCGGTTTTGTTATGGTTCCAAAAATGAATAATAACACCATCGCACCACTCACTAAAAGCATTAAAATCTGCCACATGATATAACTCTGCCAATTTCTCCGATTCACCAACATCAAGATTGAAATACCTATATCCAGAATAATGACACAGGATGGAAATGCATAATTTACCGACCAACCTTCATAGCCAATCAAAAAGTCTAACAGTATCATCATAACAATGGTTGTCGTAGCCAGTAATACAATTTTAATTTTATGTCCTGCCTGTCCTAAGATAGCCAGCTGAATCACCAGATAACCATACAACAGAACCAAACCAGTAACCAGACTCCAGCCAATCTTATATTTATCTACGTAATTGATACCATACAGAATCACTTCCAGTACAATCGCACTAAATAGGTAGACTTTTGACATAAATACCCATTTTCGCGTTTTTACTTTGGCATTCGGATACATATTCTCCACCGCTATCGTATGCTCTAATACAGAACTGCATAACGGGCAGCGGTCTGTTTCGTCTAATATTTCCAGATTACACTGTCTACATCTACTCATAAGTTACTCCATTCGTCTCAATCTCCACTGCAATTCCATCCTCCGCAATCTTACGGAAAAAGCATCGCTGGATTGACGTATCCTTTAATATATAGCTAAAATTCATCACAAGCGTATCGCCAAACGAACAAATCGTTCCCTTTAGATTCTGCCCCTTAGACATCGGCAAAAATGCATGGAACATATCAATATATGGTCTATACGCCTCTTCCACAGTGATATTACCAATATTCGTAAACGTAGTGGTATTGGCATAAGCAGATTTACTATATACAATACTCATCGCAATATTTTTTAATACAAGCGGCACTGCTCGCGCTAGTAAAATCTTCTCATTTGAAACATTATAAGAAAATAACTCCTCTAAATGTTCTTTATTAATCTGACTTCTAAGACTCGTACGAATAATCTGCAATACTTCGCCAAACTCGTATTCATCCTTCGTTGGCAGAAATTCTGCGGAAACCATTACAAAAAAGTTCTTGGTCGTATTCGAATTAAAATACGGTCTTAAATTCACTGGAACTGCCACACGAATCGGCCGTTTTGACGGCATTCCATGCAAACACTCTTTATAAACACTCCATACATAGCAGCCAATGATATACTCATTAATGCTGACACCATAAGACTTACACACTGCTTTAAGTTCTGGGATTTTCATGTAGCCATGCATTACACCGAATTCACCCGGTCTAAGTTTCTCCCCTTTTACCAAATATGCTTTCTGCGTCTTATACTGTTTTGCAGAACTCTTACGGTAATTCTTTAAGAAACTATCCTCACGGCTTAACGACGTGCTGCTAGAGAATGCATCTCCTCCCACCTGTTCTTTCAAATCCGGATGTGCCAAACGTAAATACTGATAAGTAAGTTCGTTCAAAAAGTTAATGCCACCCATACCGTCAGTCAAGGCGTGGAACACCTCCAAATTAATACGGTATTTGTAATAAGTCACGCGGAATAAGTATCTTCTATTACGACCTGACTTAATAAATCGACAAGGAAACTTCGTTTCTGGTTTTACTGTTGGTGCCGGCTTGCCATTCTCTTCAAAATAATACCAAAACACGCCCATCTGAAGTCTTAAATTAAAACCATCAAACTTCGGCAGAATCATATCCAATGCCACCTGCAATAGGTCTGGCTGAATCAATTCATTTAAAGTCACACTGATACGATAGACATTCGTCATACTCTCTCCAGCAATTACCGGAAAAAGATGTGCCGTATTATCCAAACGTTCCCAACGTATATTACGTTCCGACTCCTTTTTCTTCTGTTCTACTTTTTCTTCTGAAACATTTACGTCAATAGATTTCTTCTTCATAGGTCTCCTGCCTTTGAATAGTTACATTTTCTCTACTCTTTATTATAAAAAAAACACTATCATTTGTCTAGGACTTTTGGCACACAAAAAAGCACAACCATTATCTTACACTAACGCAAACTGACTATGATACAACTGTGCATAAAATCCATTCTGTTTCAACAACTCATCATGACTTCCCTGCTCGATGATATTACCATCTTTCATTACTAGAATCACATCTGCTTCTCGAATCGTCGACAATCGGTGTGCTACGATAAAGCTGGTACGACCTTTCATCATGCGAGCAAATGCCTCTTGAATCTTAATCTCTGTTCGAGTATCAATCGAAGAAGTCGCTTCATCTAATATCAGCATCGGTGGCAGGCAGAGCATAACGCGTGTGATACAAAGCAACTGTTTCTGCCCCTGTGACAAATTACCACCATCCTCTGTCACGATGGTGTCATAACCATCCGGTAAACGCTTGATAAAACTATGCGCATGAGATGCCTTTGCTGCTGCGATTACTTCTTCGTCTGTCGCATCTGGTTTTCCCATTACAATATTATCACGAATCGTACCGCTTCTTAGCCAAGTTTCCTGCAATACCATACCATAATTATTTCTAAGACTCTTTCGCGTCATATTACGAATATCGATATCATTTACCTGAATCGAACCCTCTTTTACATCATAAAAACGCATTAAAAGATTAATTAGTGTCGTCTTACCACAACCGGTCGGTCCTACAATAGCAATTCGCTGTCCTGGTTTTACTTTTAAGTTTAATCCTTCGATTAGCTTCTGCTCCGGCACATAAGAAAATGCTACGTTTTCTAAATCCACCTGTCCATCGGTCTGTTCTAATACGACCGCATCTGCTGCATCCGGAATCTCTGGTTCCTCTTCCATCAGTTCAAACACACGTCTCGCACAAGCAAGTGCATTCTGTAACTCTGTCACAACACCGGAAATCTCATTGAACGGTTTCGTATACTGATTTGCATATGCTAAGAGCGCAGA
>JAFYQA010000145.1 GCA_017547315.1 Roseburia sp.
ATATTTATACATGAGCTCGCCGAAATTCTGATAATCTGCTGTATGTGAATACATATCACAAAGACTTCTGTTCATATCCATCTTAATGTATTCAATGTTTGCAGAATCAATAACTTTTGTAATCTGGTCAAATACACCATCAATTACTTCATCTCTTGTGAAGTCAAGTACCAACTGTGTTCTACCAAGTACTGGTGGTTTTCCCGGAATCTGCAATGCCCAATCTGGATGTGCGCGATATAAGTCACTGTTTTCATTTACCATTTCTGGTTCAATCCAAAGACCAAATTTCAAACCAAGTTCATTAATCTGATCTACAACACTTGCCATTGTGCCGCCCATTTTTTCTTCGTTTACTACCCAGTCACCAAGTCCTTTGTCATCCCAGTCACGAGCACCAAACCAACCATCATCCAATACAAACATCTCGATACCTAAGTTTTTCGCTTCTTTTGCGATTTCGATTAATTTCTCGCCTGTAAAGCTAAAGTAGGTTGCTTCCCAGTTATTTACCAAAATTGGTCGACGTTCTTTTTTGAACTTACCACGACACACATGTTCTCTAATAAAATGATGGTACATCTGAGATAATTTGGTAAGACCGCTATTGGAATATGCCATAATTACTTCCGGTGCATAGAACTTCTCACCTGCTTTTAAGCAGTAATCAAACATCTCATCTGAAAGTCCCATCTGAACTCTTGTCTGAGAATACTGATCCTGTTCTGCTTCCAAACGGAAATTACCACTATACATCAAAGAAAATCCATAGCATGCGCCATGATCTTCATCTGTATCACGTCCTGCCAAAATACCAAATGCATTGTGCTGATGTCCACTGAATCCACGTCTGCTACCGATAGCAATTGCCTCATGTCCAACTGGTGTACGTTCGAAATTCATTTCATTGAAATGACGTCCATAGAAATGAATCAAATCATATTCTCCTGTAATGAAATCAAATGATGCACTCATTACTTTATTCAAGTAAATATTCTTCTGGCCAACGTTGCGCACTTCTACACTTCTTGTAATAATATCTTCTTCATAGAATACACCATATTTCAGCACAACTTCTACTTCAGCTCTTTTATCTTCCAATAAAATCTCACAAGTCCAAACCTTTCCATCGCTATAAGACGCTGGAAGACCTGGAATCGTATATTTTCCATCATAAATCTGATGTTCTTTGTAACGCAAATCGCAACCTGCTATACCATTTTCATCATGCATACGGAATGCATGGTTTCTATAATCGCCACTTCCCTGACAAGAATATTCCTGTGGAGAAAAGTCGCATGAGAATATAGGATTTGCTTTATAATCATATGGTGTTCCATGACCGCCTCTAAAAGAATATGTCAATAAATTGCTCATATCTGCCTGTGCTGATGGACCATAATATAAATGTAACAAAAATCCTTTTTCATTGATGCCAATCTGATAAGTTGTATTTTTTGTATTTAACGCAATCTGCTGCATATCATCCTCCTGCTGCTATTATTTAATCGCACTATCAATCATACCCTGAATGAAATACTTCTGTAAGAACAAGAACGCAATTACAACCGGAAGAATTGCAATCATCGCACCTGCTGCCGCAGAGTTCAAATCACTATATGTCTGCGAGAAGAAAGAAGAGATTGCAAGTGTTCCCGTGCTCATCTTTGATGACTGTAAAATATATCTTGAGAACTGGAAGTCATTCCAACAGTTAATACCTGCCAAAATAATTACTGATGTAGTAACTGATTTTAACTGCGGTAAAATAATTAAGAAGAATGTACGAACCGGTCCACATCCGTCAATTGCTGCCGCTTCATCCAATGCCATTGGAATAGACTTGATGAAGTTTGTATATAAGAAAATCCCCTGCGGAAGCTGGTAAGTCAGCATTACTAAAACAATTGCCCAATATTCGTTTACACCGCCCATATCTACGATAACAGAATACAATGATACCAAGATACTAAGTGGCGGAACCATCATTACGCCTAATACGAATGCATTAAATATTTTATTTAATGTATTCGTACGTCTTGCTAACGGGTACGCCGTAAACGCACTGATTACAACTACTAACGTTACTACACATACTGTAATAATCGCTGTACGTCCGAGCGATTCCAAAATACCTGCATCCTGAATCGCTACACGGAAGTTTTCAAAAGTCGGCTCACTTGGAAACTTCCAATAAGAGCTTAAATCCGTAACAGGTTTAAATGAAATTGTCGTTAATACCCAAAATGGTGAAACATATATTAAGATAAGGATTAAAATAATCGGAGATCTTAAAAGGCTATTAAAAAATTCTTTCTTTTTCATTCTATCACCTGCCTCTTATCCAAATTCTTTACAACTACGTTACTAACAATCATAATAAATACGAAGAATACCAAACCTACTGCAGATGCATATCCAGCACGCTCGCCACCAAAATACAAGCGGTGAATTAAGGTCGATACCGAATGTGTATCGTAACCCGGACCACCAGATGTCAACGCAGAGATAACATCAAACAGTTTTAAACCACCGATTAAGTTGATTGTTACCGAAGAAGTAATCGCAGGTGTAAGCAATGGCAATGTAACGCCAAAGAACTTCTGAATTGCGGTTGCACCATCAATTGCTGCCGCTTCATAATACATAGAAGAAATATTCTGAAGACCCGCAAGATAGATAACCATAGAAATACCCACAAACTGCAATGAGTTCACAAGCGTTAATATAATTACCGCTCTACCGCCATCTGCAAGCCAGTCCACTGGCTCTGCACCAAATACTGCTAACAAATCGTTAATCGCACCATTGTTATATGTAAAGAAGAAATACATAATGTAACCCATAATCAACGGAGCAATCATTACCGGCAAATAAACCACTGTTCTAACAACTCCACGGCCTTTAAATTCCTGATTCAAAAGAACCGCCAGTAAAATACCTAATACATTCTGAATAATTGTACTACCCGCACCATAAATAATCGTGTTCTTGAATGCAATCAACACATTACTATCTGTAAACATACGGGTATAATTTGCTAACCCCACAAACTTAAAGTTCTGTGAGTAGCCGTTCCAATTGGTAAAAGATAAATAGATACCTTTTCCAAACGGAACTATTACAAAAACCACAAATAAGATTAACGCTGGAATATAGAATAAATCCAGCTGTTTACTACGTTTTTGCATACCACTCCTCCATAATTTGCAAATAGTTTGCGAGCAAATGCCCGCAAACTATTCTTTTTCCTATAAACCAAATCTCTCGTTGAAAGATTCTAATACCTGTTTAGAAGCTTCTTCAATTGCGCCTGCTTTCTGCGCTAATACGTTCTGTCCTGTTGAACAGATTACATCCCAAACACCACTTGGGCAGTACTCTCTGTCAAAGTATGGGAATGTCTCAAGACCAGCATATTTATCAAGATATGGCTGAACCATTCCTAAATCCACTTCAACATTTGTAAGTGCTGGAGCATTTCCTGTTGCCTGTGCAATTGTAGCTGCAACTTCTGGCTGTGCAAGGTAGTTAAGAAGTTCTACTGCTTCTTTCTTTAATTCTGTATCTTTCCAGATACCAAGTGCTACGTTTTCACCAGCGATTAATGTAGGTTCATCGTTTGCTGTTTTTGCTGGAAGTGGCATCATACCTAAATTAGCTTCTGGATTAATTCCTAAACCTAATGTAATAGCAATATTACCATAGAATAAGAATGCTGCTTCATTACTTGCTAAAGCTGCAACGTCTGCTGTGTATTCACCACTGACACAGTCAGAGTTTAAGTAACCTTTTGTTACCCATGAATCTAATAAACCAGAGATTTCTGACCAGATTTCAGCATCAAATGTTCCGCTCTTTAAGTCTGCTACTTTGCTGTTTGCTTCATCTGTAATGTAATAACTTGGAGCTACACGATCATAGAACCAACCAATTGTAAATGTGTTTTTACCACCCATATGAACCGGAATCTTGCCAATTGCTTTTACTTTTTCACAAGCCGCTTCAAAATCTGCCCATGTCTTGATGTCATCTACATTTACACCTGCTTCTGTAAGTACATCCACATTGTATACCATACCAGAAATATCCATATCGAATGGCATTGCGTAGATGTCACCATCTGCATTTGAAACAATGTTTAAAATCTGTGGATCGATATTTGCTGTACATTCCACATCATTAAGTGTTGCTAAATAGTCACTGTAACGTGCTACTGACCAACCATGTGTATCAAATACGTCTGGCATGTCGTTTGATGACATTTTTGTTTTCATTAACTCTTCATAAGTATCACCTGGTGCAGAAAAATCGATTGTGTAACCTGTTTTTTCTGCAAATGCATCACATGCTGCTTTCATCGCATCAACCTGTGCACCTGCACCACTCACCCATACGGTTAATGTTACGTCTTCCGGACTTCTTTCAACGTCCGCGTTACTGTCTTTACTTCCGCCACAAGCTGTCATACCAAGTGCCATTGTAGCTGCAAGTAATAATGCTACTGCTTTTTTCATAAATATTTTCCTCCTTTATTATAAAAGTGCATCCTCTGATGTCACTTTTTGGTTATAAATAACAAGCTGTTCGATGTCT
Source organism: Roseburia sp. (assembly GCA_017547315.1). Next base: position 4,597 of record JAFYQA010000145.1, read on the forward strand.
TCCCGATACTTTTTCGGACTCTCGCCAAATCGCTTTTTAAACATTCTAGAAAATGCCA
>JAFYQA010000146.1 GCA_017547315.1 Roseburia sp.
GGGACTCGAACCCGCGGCCCCGACCTTGGCAAGGTCGTGCTCCACCAACTGAGCCACTCGCGCATTTATTAAATATGTACTCTCAGAGACTCACCTCTAAGAGAAGAGCGCGAGACGGGACTCGAACCCGCGGCCCCGACCTTGGCAAGGTCGTGCTCCACCAACTGAGCCACTCGCGCATATCTTTATTCTGTGTACCAGACACAAATAGTATTATATGTATGATACGTGAATTTGTCAACAACTTTTTTTAAATTTTTTAAACTTTTCGGAGTAATGTTTTATTTATAACTTCATACAATGTAATAATCAGTAACCGGAGGATATTTTTGTGAGTGCCAAAACCCAAATTGTCGTTCTTCATATGAAAGAAGTCATCTATACATTTGTCTTTGCAGGACTTAGTATTCTACTTATCATTCTATTCCTTTATATGTTCCTGCCTTCTAAAGAGAATTCTGACAACACAGAGTCTGCTACTTATACTGCCGGAGTATATACTTCTTCTATTTTATTTAAAAACAGTGCCATCGATGTGCAAGTAATCGTAGACTCCAACAAAATTAACTCAATTTCAGTCGTAAACCTAGATGAATCCGTATCCGCTATGTATCCCTTAGTGGAACCAGCACTAGAAGATCTAGAAAATCAGATAATAAAGAAACAATCTACAGAAGATATTTCCTACTCTTCCAACAACCAGTATACCTCTTTAATGCTATTAGATGCTATCAATTCTGCTTTAGATAAAGCATACATAACCAATTCTTCTCTTCCATGAATAAGCAGATTTCAGAAAAAAACGGCTTTCACAAAAAGTGAAAGCCTGTCTCTTTTATTCTGCATCTAAAGTTGTCATGTAATCATCAAGAGCTGTTGTATCAACATAAACTGTCTCTAATGGCTGGCTTGCTTCATACATACGGTAGCCAGATACTCCAATCCATGCTACAAGCACTACTGCTAAAGCACCACCGATTACTTTTGTAAGTGCCTTCTGTCTTTTTTCTTTTGCAATAGTCTCTTTACGATTCTTCTTTGCCTCTTTATAACGATCTACCTTTGCCTGACTCATAATACATCTCCTTTATCATATTTCCACTATAATATCTATCGATACTATACACTATAATTGTGAAAATTCCTTAAACATTTACTGTCGTATTATACCTTCTTTTCCCTAGAAATGCAAGCAACCGACAACGATTCCTTACTTATTTTCTACATTTACATCCGGATATGGAACTTCTTTTATATTTTTCATTAAATTTTTTCCATAAGCATATTCATAAACAGTTCGGTAGGTATCATAATCCAATTTACATCTATGCCCTAATACCTCCATATTCGTCCCAAACAAATTTACCATTATACGCATTTCCGTCATGCCATTTTTCAAATAAAACTTTTTTCTTCGTTTTCGTTCCTCCACATTATCACATGTATCATAAACACTCTCAATTTCCAAGAAAAAATGTTCCTCTGCATACTGTTCCTGCAATAATTTTAACGCCTTAGAACCATAGCCATGTCCTCTCAACGTTTCATCAATTGCAAAATAATCAAGTAACACTAGTCCAGGTGCACTCATCATAATTGCGATGCCCACAAACATGCCATCATCTTCGATACACCATACCTCTGCACGTTTCTGCCAATTTTTCAATCGAATCAGCCAGAACGGCTTTTTTTCATAGTCTGGAAATGCACTTTCATAAAGATTGCGTACTGCCTTCCATTGCGTTCTGCTTACTGTTTTTACCAGCTTTGTCATTCTAACTTCCTTCTCTTTGCTCTTATTGACCTTACAACATTTTACGATTATAACACCCTTTTTTTGATTGTGCAACGCACAATGACTTTTCATTTTGCTCCTTGCACGTAACTAAAATTCTTATTATAATGATACTTATTCAGCAGGTCTGTGTAGAAAATGTACAGACTTACTGAATCGTTACTTATAATAACTTATAAACCATAGTATTAATAACGAAGGAGATTACATATATGACCAAAAAAGATATATTGGAAATCAAAAGACGTCTGAACAAAAACGGATGTACTTTTACCAGAGTATGTGGCTGTTACGTTGATGCTGACCACAATAAAGTAACAAATATATCAGAAACATTTTTAAACTTAGAAGACGAAGAATTTTTCAAATATTTGGAGATTGCAAAAAAAGTCCTTTCTGGCACGATTGGTAATAATATTTTGGAATTAGAATTCCCACTCGCCGAAGAAGCTGCCGGTGGCAGACAGCAGTTTTTAATGGGCTTACGCGAAAGCAGATTAAAAAATGAAGAACTCATGGATGCATTTTATGACCATGTCATCGAGAATTATGATTATGTCGGCAATTATCTCATTTTAATTTTTCATGATGTCTATGACGTTATTACAAAGACTACCGATAACGACAAATTGGACGAGTCCGAAGAAGTGTACGAGTACCTGCTCTGTGCTATATGCCCGGTAAACCTTACCAAACCAGGACTTGGTTACCTTGCTGATGATAACCGTATCGGTCCGCGCGTTCGTGACTGGGTGGTAGGCGTACCTGATACCGGTTTTGTATTTCCAGCTTTTACAGACCGTAGCAGCGACATTCACTCTGTTATGTTCTACACTAGAGATACCAAAACTCCACACTCTGAGTTTATGGAAAATGGTTTAGGCTGTAACACTCGCCTTACTGCTACCGAGAAAAAATTAACATTCCAGGATATTGTCCGTGACGTTATTGGTGAAGACGATGATGTAAGCGATGCCCTCTATATGGATATTCATGAAAATATTTATGACCGCATCGATATTCCAGTGGAAGATGACGTAGAACCAATCCCTGTTATCATGACTCCAGCTACCATCGAAGAAGTGCTCACCGAAAGCGGACTTGATGAAGAACAGACTGCTGCCATCAAAAAGCACTACGAAGAAGCCTTTTCTGCGGAAGATCTTCCAACTGCCGATTACTTAGCAGACCCTAAAGTAGTCGAAGCCAATGCCCGTCGCAAGGATCGTTTGGAATTAATCGGTCAGGTGGAGAATTTAAAACAACAGTTAGAAGCAACTCGTGCTCTCCCTGTTACCGAAAAC
>JAFYQA010000147.1 GCA_017547315.1 Roseburia sp.
CAGCACAAATAGCACTTATTAACCCCGGATTAGCTATTAAAATCGCATACGCCCCTCCAACACGTCGAGCCATATCTATTTTAACAAAAAGTTTTGCCATCTCTTCTGTCGATATTTTATTCCATATTCCGATAACACGAAAAACATTTGACTCTTCCTCTCGTTCCATTTCTCTCATTATTTCTTCATATACGTTTCGTTTTATTCCATTGTTATTAATACGCTTTAATTCTTCGAGTAAATCAATTGCAAATTCTGCTGATAATCTTACTTCCTCATCTGTCATATACGTAATGAACTTAATGTTCTGTATTATCACTTCATACTTGTAAAAATCATCTTTTACAATCTCTTTACGAAAATCTCTTACTATACATTCGTACCATTCTTCTACTAACTGTCTTCGTTCCTTCTCATTTAGTTCAGTATAACTTTTATCGCATCGTCCCATTTTAGAATCCTCCTAAAATTATTTCTAAGCATGATTCTAAGCAAAATTACTCTCCTTGTCATTGAACTTGTAGCATAATAAAATTACACTAAAAAAGATTGTCCTATCAGAAGACAACCTTTTCTCTACCATAATATCAATATATTCCTCATATTCTTCTTTATCCTGCCAACCTTATATAATACGCATATAACCTACGGCTACGCGCATCCATCTTCCGTGGCATTGCATTTTTTCTATTTCCACATATCATTCCATCAACTGACATACCGAATAGTTGGCTCATCGCGTACAGATTATCCAGCGTCGGCAAGCATGTCCCATCCAGCCAGTGGTAAATACTCTGTACACAAGACAGTCCCAAATATTCTTTTAATTCTTTAACCGAGATATTATTTCTTTCCATTATTCTTTTAATACGAGTTCCCGTTGCTTTTTTATCAATAATTGGATACATATTCCTCACTTACTTTCTCATAGCTGAAACATTCATTTTTTCATCTGTCCAAGCATAATTATATACTATTTTCTATTCTTAATCAAACAACCAAACGACGTTCTTATGCTTCATTTTAAAAGTCCCTCTTCCTACCATGATTGCTTATCCATCTGTCACATTCCAATTCCAGTTGCTTGAAATCTAAACATTTCTCAACCACTTTATTCGCTTCTCCCGCAATCCTTTTACTATATAAAATCTTTGCATTTTTAATAATTTTTTTCTCATGCTTACGTATAAATATAATCTCTTCGTTTACGAGATCTTTATATAAGTGGTCAGTCTCGTTCTCCACATCATATAATTCAATTGCATCATCTGGAACAGGAATCATCGTGCCTATCTGTAAGGTTCCCTTTAATTCCCTTTTATCATTCGCTCCAGATACAATTCGGATGACAATAATTGAATCCTTTCGTATAGTTTTCTTTCCATTCACTACAATGTAATCATGTTTGTCTTTTGGTGATGATAAGGGAATATAATATTTATATGTATTAATTTCAATAACTACACCTAAATATTTTCTTGTATGTACACGCACATCCTCTTTATTCGAATAAACTCTCGGGAACTTTCTTCTCAGATAATGTATATACTCATCTGAAATGCTATATAAACGCATACAATCCCCCTTTCAAACAAAAAAAGAGGCTCCATCAGGATGCCTCTTATTGTTATAACCCTCCACTTAAACGGCAGGAGCTCTCCGGTTGTTAAACCCTCCACTTAAACGGCAGGAGCTCTCCGGTTGTTAAATCCTTCACTTAATCTATAAAGAATTAACAAGATAAATCTTTTATCTATCAATATTATTATATTAAATCAACTTTTTTATGTCAAGCAATGCTAAGAGTTCCGATTTATTTCATTCTATCATTTCTCTTTTTTCTTGTCATTGAACTTGTAGCATAATCCTCACTCTTCCTATTTTGCCCTTATATACTCCAGCACTTCCTCATACTTCATCTCCCCACCAAACAAATCAAGAGCACTTCCAATCGTCACATTCACTCGATTCTGCCCCAACACCTTCAACTCTTCCAAATCCTTAAAACATCCAACACCACCTGCATAGGTCACTGGAATCTCGCCCCAATCACCCAGCATTTTTACAAGTTCGCTTTCAATCCCCTTTGCTTTGCCTTCCACATCCACGGCGTGAATCAAAAATTCATCACAGTACTCCATTAATCTATTTAATAAGGAAAGCGTTACTTTTTCTTCTGTGAACTTCTGCCAGCGGTCTGTCACAATATAGTACTCCCCATCCCGGCGTCTGCAGCTTAAATCCAGCACCAGTCGCTCTTTTCCTACGGCCGCCACAAGCTTTTCCAAACGTTCATAATCAATACGCCCATCGCGGAACACATAAGATGTCACAATCACATGACTTGCTCCCGCTTTTAAAAACTCATCAGCATTTTCTGCTGTAATTCCACCACCGACCTGCAAACCTCCCGGATAAGCCGCCAGCGCAAGCATCGCCTGCTCCTTTGTGGCCTCATAATATTCGCTATCCTTTGCATTTAGCAAAATAATATGTCCTCCACGAATCCCCGCTTCTTTATACATATTCGCATAAAAGGAAGCGTCCTGCTCTGACACAAAATTCTCCTGTGCCAAATTGCCTGCATCTTTTAAACTGCCGCCAACAATCTGTTTTACTTTTCCATTGTGTATATCAATACATGGTCGAAATTCCATCTCTTACAAACCTCTCTATCCCAAACACTTATATATAGTAACGGTTCAAAGCCAACATGAATTCTACTTTCACCGCACTACACTACTACAATGAAGCATATCATACTTGTTAATTAATGTGAATTCCTTTCTTTATTTTCTATTCAGAGCCAAGGCAATTTTGCGAATGTTGCTCTGAATAGTTAAATTTTTTCATGTTCTTCTCACATAGATCATTGACAGAGTCAGATATTTTTGCTATGATACCAAAAATATACATCATGGGCGACTTTATCATAACGATATTAAGTTCCCCTAATTTATTACAATTTACATATTCACGAGAAAGAGAGGACAATGAAAAATGGGAAGAATTATTGGTGAAAGCATTACTTTTGACGACGTACTTTTAGTACCACAGTATTCAGAAGTAACTCCAAACATGGTGGATTTAACTACTCACCTTACCAAGAAAATCGTATTAAATATTCCAATGATGAGTGCTGCTATGGACACTGTTACAGAACATAGAATGGCAATCGCAATGGCTAGACAGGGTGGTATCGGTATCATCCACAAGAATATGTCCATTGAAGAACAGGCTGAAGAGGTAGACAAAGTAAAACGTTCTGAAAACGGAGTTATTACAGATCCATTTTTCCTTTCTCCAGATCATACATTACAGGATGCAGAAGACCTGATGCGCAAATTCCGTATCTCAGGTGTTCCAGTTTGCGAAAACGACAAATTAGTTGGTATTATCACTAACCGTGACTTAAAATTCGAAACAGACTTCTCTAAGAAAATCAGCGAAAGCATGACTTCTGAAGGCTTAATCACAGCATTAGAAGGTACTACATTAGAAGAAGCAAAACAGATTCTTGCTAATGCCAGAAAAGAAAAACTTCCAATCGTTGATAAAGATTTCCACTTAAAAGGATTAATCACTATCAAAGATATCGAAAAACAGATTAAATACCCACTTTCAGCAAAAGATGCTCAGGGACGTCTTCTCTGTGGTGCTGGTGTAGGTATTACAGGTAACATGATGGATCGTGTAGATGCACTTGTAAAAGCAAAAGTTGACGTTATCGTTGTTGACTCTGCTCATGGTCACTCACGCAACATCTTAGAAGCTGTAAAACAGATCAAAACAAAATATCCTGAATTACAGGTTATCGCTGGTAACGTTGCAACAGGTGCTGCAACACGTGACTTAATCGCTGCTGGTGCTGACGCGGTTAAAGTTGGTATCGGACCTGGTTCTATCTGTACAACACGTGTCGTTGCAGGTATCGGCGTTCCACAGATTTCTGCAATCATGGATTGTTATGAAGTTGCAAAAGAAGCTGGTATTCCAATCATCGCTGATGGTGGTATCAAATTCTCAGGTGATATGACAAAAGCGATCGCTGCTGGTGCTAACGTATGTATGATGGGTAGTATGTTTGCAGGTTGTGACGAAGCTCCTGGTCATTTCGAATTATTCCAGGGTAGAAAATTCAAAGTATACCGTGGTATGGGTTCTATCGCAGCTATGGAGAATGGTAGTAAAGACCGTTACTTCCAGACAGATGCTAAGAAATTAGTTCCAGAAGGTGTAGAAGGCCGTGTTGCATACAAGGGAACATTAGAAGATACTGTATTCCAGTTAATCGGCGGTATCCGTTCTGGTATGGGTTACTGTGGTTGCCCAACTATCGAAGATTTAAAAGAAAAAGGACAGTTTGTTAAGATTTCAGCTGCTTCTTTAAAAGAAAGTCATCCACATGACATTCATATTACAAAAGAAGCTCCTAACTATACTGTTGAACAATAATGTACATACATTCAGAGCTGCGTTTTCGGACATGGCTCTGAATATTTCTATAAAAAACAATAATTTTCATTCAAGTCTGTGCATTTACTGCAACAGATTGTAAGAAGAAAGATTTTTGAGGTGATTTATTTTTGGATACGAGTGATATAGTTCAGCTTATCATTTTACTTATTTTATTAGTTTTGTCAGCGTTTTTCTCTTCTGCTGAGACAGCGCTTATGACAGTGAATAAAATTCGTTTACGTACTTTAGTAGAAAATGGCGACAAACGTGCAGAACGCGTACTTGCCATTACAGAAGATTCAGGAAAACTTCTTAGTGCCATTTTGATTGGTAATAACGTAGTGAATTTGTCTGCTTCTTCTATGGCTACTATTTTAGCAACTAAATTATGGGGAAATGCAGGTGCCGGTATCGCTACAGGTATTTTAACATTCTTGATTTTGATTTTCGGTGAGATTTCTCCAAAAACTTTGGCAACCATTCATGCGGAAAAATTATCTTTGATTTATTCCGGCCCAATTGCTTTTTTAATGAAGATTCTGACTCCGGTTATCTTTATTATCAACAAATTAGCAATGGGATTCTTATTCTTAATCGGTGTAAAGCCAAGTGACGCTGATACACAAATGACAGAAGAAGAATTACTTACTATTATTGACGTAAGTAAAGAAGAGGGTGTTATCGAAGACGAAGAACACGAGATGATTAATAATCTTTTCGACTTTGGTGATTCACAGGCCAAAGAGGTTATGGTTCCTCGAATCGATATGGTTTTTGCTGATGTAGACAGTACTTACGACGAATTAATTGCTATCTTTAAAGATAACATGTTTACCCGTCTTCCAGTTTATGAAGAGAATACAGACAATGTAATTGGTATTTTGAACATGAAGGATATTCTTCTCTGTACTAATAGAGAGAACTTTTCTATCCGTAAACTCATCCGCGAGCCTTATTTCACTTATGAACATAAGAACACCGCCGAGTTATTTATCGAAATGAGAAAATCTTCTATCTCGCTTGCCATCGTATTGGATGAATATGGTGCAACCGCCGGATTGATTACATTAGAAGATTTATTAGAAGAAATCGTTGGTGAGATTCGTGATGAATACGATACAGATGAAGAAGACGCAATTGAACAGTTAAATGAACGCGAATTCATCGTTTTAGGATCTGCTAATTTAGATGACATCTGCGAAAAACTCGACTTGAACTTTACCTCAGACGATTACGACACCATCGGTGGTTACCTTATCGGTTTATTAGACCACTTACCAGAGAAAAATGAGATCATTATTACAGAAGATGACATTTTACTTCGTGTAGAACAGATGGACAAGAATCGTATTGAAAAAATATATATTAAAAAGCCTATTGATAAAACAGAACGAGATGACGCTTAATGCGCCATCTCGTTTTTCATTATAATATCTCCTAATCTAAATCTTACTGCAACCGTATTTCTTTGCATTTTCACATACTGCTTCAGCAGTTTTCTCTATCATCTTCATAAACTGGCTCGTTATGGCCGACAACGGCTGACCACTTCGCATGCGCAAGTACCTTTCTATTCTCTTTCTGCTACATGCCAACTGATATTCCGGACTATTCGGTATCACAACTAATCCGTCTTCTCTGATACGATACTTTTTCTGCACTTGATTCTTCTCGCACTCACCACTCTCGTAATGATTCCCGATTAGCAAAAGAATTCGCTCAGATAGATTTCCATAACCAGCAAAATAGCGTTCAAATGCATCCATTTCCTGTTTTAGATTCACTACCACTAGATTAGCACCGTACATCAATTCTTTTGCCTCAAGATCAATGCGATTGGCGATATTAATAAATACCATATCCATATTACATTCCAGCCATTTTATCAGTTCTATCAACGTCTCTTCGCATTTTTCCGTTTCTTCTTTCCATTGCTTTATTGCGATATAATACAATTGCCGTCTCATCAATGTATGAACATAAGGTTTTATATATGTTTCATTTATTTCCGGAAAAATTTTCCGTACCCCGCATGTTTCCTCTGCCAGCTCCAAAATAGCAATACGATACCCCTTCTGGCATGCCAGATAGCCTGACAATATCAACATATTAGAAGTGACGCTACTTCTCCGCTCACTTCCCCAAAAAACAATTCTCACATTTTCTCCCATCCTCCATCCGGTTATCTGCACTTTAGCTAATATAAAAGATGGGTTCATCATACTCCTCTTTTCAGAAGTTGTGAACCCATCCATTCGCACAAACACTACGCAAAATGCGTTATTCCATTATCTCACAATCATAAAATATTCATCAAAGCTACTCCATCGTATTCTAAAACTTAATCCTTTCGTTCCTTATTCCAGAACATATCCAAATGCTTCTCTACATCCTGCACTGTACAAATCTCATACTTCTCCCACTCTCTCGGGAAAAGACCTCTGTAATCATTCTGTAGGAAACGCTCATCCAGTAATTCTATTACTCCGACATCTTCTATCGTACGAATCACTCGACCAGCAGCCTGCAAGACCTTGTTTATCCCAGGATATCGGTACGCATAATCAAACCCCATACCAGTCATTTTTTCGTAATAATTCATAAGAATCTCACGTTCATTACTAATCTGTGGCAAACCGGTTCCTACAATAATAGCTCCTATCAACTGTTCACGCTTCAAGTCAATTCCTTCGCCAAAGATGCCGCCCATTACACAAAACGCTACCAAAGATTTCTCATGTTCCTCCGCAAATTCTGCAAGAAAACCTTCTCTCTCCTCTTCCTTCATACCAATTTCCTGCAATAGTATGTCAATTTCATCAGAAAACTG
>JAFYQA010000148.1 GCA_017547315.1 Roseburia sp.
ATACTGATTGATATCTTCCTCTTCATCAAAATAATTCTCCCAGATGAAACTACCTTCTTCGCGGTTCTCCGTAATCGTCGTATCGCCTAAGAGCGTTGCATATTTGTACCTAGTGTTCATATCGAAAACAAAAATACCCTTCGGGTCCAGATAATTATTCACAAGTTTAAACACCTGTAATAAATCTTCTTCCTCCAAAATATAATTCATGGAATCACAGATACTGATGACCGCCTGTACTGTTCCATAAAGTTCAAATTCGCGCATATCCTGAAGAAGGTAAAGAATGTTACCAGCCGCCTCTTCTTTTTGTGACACTTCCGCAATCTCTGACTGTACTTCTTCCATCTCACTTTGCAAGTCATCATACTGACATTCTCTGGCAATCTCTAGCATATCTTCCGAATTATCAATTCCAATCATGTCATAACCTGCCGCTGCAAGAAGCCTTGTCATCTTACCGGTTCCACACCCTAAATCAAGCACCAGTCCATCTTCTATTTTTTCTTCTTTGAGCAAAGATATTACATACTCGCTCCACTCTTCGTACGGCACATTGTCCATGAACAAATCATAAACCTGTGCGAAACTTGTATATGCTTCCATGTTTCACCGCCTACTATGTTATTCCTTTTTACCCTCTAATAGTCTATCAATTTTCCGCCAGAAAAGCAAGATTAGGTATTGTCTGCTTGATTATTTTTTCCACAACTATTATACTTATTCTATATCTATTTTAGAAAGGTATGGAGCTTCGATTTTGGAAAACTACGAACACTATATTTCACGAAATATAAAAACGTATTACAAACGCAAAATATTTTCTCCTGCTATATACCTGCTTCTGTTATTTATCGTATGGCAGATTTTTTCCTTAACGGACATTCTTTTTCCTGCCCAACTGGATGCTACTCATACGTTAGGAGATATGTATCGCAATGAGGAACAATATGTAAGTGCGGAGCTTACCGGTCTGCACTTTACCGGATATACCAGAACTTTTTTAGGGAATACCACAGGTTATTATTACTACACATTCCGCAATGATGAATGTTTCTTTGTTTTGCTATCTCCAAAAACCTGTGAGGAAGGTCTACCTGTTATCCCACATCTCTCGCTTTCTGCGGTACTCTCACGTGGTGATAATAGTTATCAGATACTATTAGATAATGTGGCAAAAGATTTGAATTGGACTGCAAACGGTATCCGCAGCAAGGTTTCCGGATACTATTTGAGTGAACCTGACTACAATCCGATTGGAAATACGCTCATATTCGGCTTTATTTTTATAACCGGAATCTATGCGCTTATTTCCCTCAGTCTATCCATAATATTCATTAATTTTCCGCATTTATCGCCACCTTGTCAGGATTTGGGCCTGTTTGGCAATGCCAAACAATTACTCGCCCAGGCAGAGGAAGAACTTGCTACACTGCCGCAGTTGGCTACGGAAGATATTTTTATTACCGAACATTTTTTCATTATGACGTCCTTTTATGCCAATGCTATCATACCGATTGATGAGATTATCTGGATATACAAATACTCCACGATGCACAAATTCTTCTGGTATCATTTTAGCATTTCCTATACACTGCACATCAGTGCCAAGAAGCATCTTTACTTGCAGTGTCCAAAAAACGTGAAATCAGATATCGATGGTATTATTGATTACCTTGCGGAAGCAAACCATGATATTCTGGTAGGTTTTAACGAAAAGAATCGTCTAAAAGCACAAGAGATTCAAGGCAATCCATTACAGATTGAGAAATTGGCGAATTTCTTGAAAAAACGAATCTAACATGGATTTCAGAGCAGAAAAGAGTTTTATCTTTTCTGCTTTTTCTATTATTTCACGCAACATTTCCCCATCTTCCCAAAATACTAATATCTCCTCTATGTTCTGCAATACTGTAAAAGTGAGCATACTCAAAACAAATACCATCATCGTACTTTTCAGACAATGCCTCCAGCGTTCCTTCCACTTCTTTTTCTTTTGATATTTTTTATTCAGTTTCTCATAATTGTTAAGCTCTTTCCTTAACTCCATACAGCTCTGGTATCGCAGATTTGGATTCTTAAAAGTACATTTTTTTATAATATACTCCCATGCACCTGTTAGCTTCCCTTTTCCCCACTTATTCTTCCCCAAATATCCATTCCATTCCCAAGGTTTCTCACCTGTCAAAAGCTGATACAACATCATTCCCAAACTAAAAATATCCGTTCTCTCGTCCGTCTGTCCACCTCCTCCAAACTGTTCCGGTGCCGCATATCCTCTCGTTCCAAGATTCATTGTATCCTCATTACTTTCTTCTTTGTACTCTCTGGCACATCCAAAATCAATCAATTTCACACTTCCACTACCTGAAATGATAACATTAGCCGGTTTTATATCGCGGTAAATAATCGGTGGGTTTTGTTCATGCAGATAGCACAATACCTCACATAACTCTTTCGTCCATTTTAAAATTTGCTCATGTGTTATCTTTTCTCTCCTATTCAGCAGACTACTTAAGCTCTCACCCTCCACATAATCCATGATTACATAGATACTGTTTCCCGCTTCTATTACATCCACAATCCGAGGCAATGCAGGATGGTCGAGTTTTTTCATTACAGTTATCTCTGCAATCGCACTATGTAAAAACCACGCTTCCTGTGTTCCTCTTATTTCTTTTACTGCCCATCTTTTCTGCAATTTCAAATCCTCTGTTAAATAAACAAGCGACATCCCTCCCTGCCCTAAAACTTCCAATACTTTATACTTTTTGCAAATGATATCTCCAATTTCCGCCATCCGTTATACTCCTTTTTCATTCACTTACAAAAATTCTATCACTCCGGATGCAAAAAGAAAAACCGCGAAACGCGTCATTTCTGTGCGTTTCGCGGTTTTTTACAACCTGAAATTATTTTGTTTTAACTGTAACTTTTTCAAGTTTCCAGATATCATCTACATATTCCTGGATTGTTCTGTCTGATGAGAACTTACCTGAGCATGCAATGTTTAAGATTGCACTCTTAGCCCATGCTGCTTCATCTTTGTAAAGGTTCATAATCTTCTCCTGTGCTGCTGCATAAGAGCGGAAGTCTTTTAAGATGAAGTAAGTATCTGCATACTGTGATGACTGTGTATTTAATAATGAGTTATAAAGGTTACGGAATAACTCATGGTCACCAGCTGAGTATGTGCCATCGATCATCTGTGTTAATACACGACGGATTGCATCATCATTATTGTAGATTTCCATTGGGTTGTAATCACGTCTATGTTCATATCCGATTACTTCGTCAGAACTTAAACCAAAGATTACGATATTTTCATCGCCAACTTCTTCGTGCATTTCTACGTTAGCACCATCCATTGTACCGATTGTAATAGCACCGTTTAACATGAACTTCATGTTACCTGTACCAGATGCTTCTTTAGAAGCTGTAGAAATCTGTTCACTGACATCTGCTGCTGCAAAGATCCATTCTGCGTTAGATACTCTGTAGTCTTCGATGAATACTACTTTAATCTTACCGTTAATGCTTGCATCGTTGTTGATTACATCTGCAACGCTGTTGATTAACTTGATTGTAGATTTTGCATTCTTATAACCAGCTGCTGCCTTTGCACCAAAGATAAATGTTCTTGGAACAAAATCCATACCTGGGTTTGATTTTAAGTTATTGTATAAGTACATAACATGCATGATGTTAAGTAACTGACGTTTGTACTCGTGGAGACGTTTTACCTGTACGTCAAAGATTGAGTTAGGATCTACTTCGATACCATTATGTTCTTTGATGTAGTTTGCAAGACGTACTTTGTTTGCATGTTTAATCTTGCGGAATTCTTCCTGTGCTTTCTTGTCATCAGCGCATTTAGCAAGTTTCTTAATCTGTGAAAGATCTGTAATCCATGCATCGCTTCCGATACGTTTTGTTACCCAGTCAGCTAATAATGGGTTACCATGAGCAAGGAAACGTCTCTGTGTGATACCGTTTGTCTTGTTGTTGAACTTCTCTGGCATTAATTCATAGAAGTCTTTTAATGATTCGTTCTTTAAGATTTCTGTATGAAGTCTTGCTACACCGTTTACTGAGTAACCAGCAGCGATTGCAAGGTTAGCCATACGAACCTGTCCATCGTAAAGAATACCCATAGCTTTTACTTTATCTTCGTTAAATGGATATTTTTCACGAATCTGATATTCGAATCTACGAGCGATTTCTTCCACGATCTGGTATACACGTGGTAATAAGCTCTTGAAGATTTCGATTGGCCATTTTTCTAATGCTTCTGCCATGATTGTATGGTTTGTATATGCACAAGCACGTGTTGTGATATCCCATGCTTCATCCCAGCTTAAGCCTTCTTCATCGATTAAGATACGCATTAATTCTGCAACAGCTACTGTTGGATGTGTATCGTTCATCTGGAATGTAACTTTTTCTGGTAAATTATGAAGATCATCATGGTTCTTTTTGTATCTTTCGATTGCACGCTGTAAGCTTGCAGATACGAAGAAATACTGCTGTTTCAAACGAAGTTCTTTACCTTTTCTGTGGTTATCGTTTGGATATAATACTTCTACTAAGTTACGTGCAAGGTTTTCTTCTGCAACGGCACTTTCGTAATCACCTTTATCAAACTGATCTAATGCAAATCCATGAACTGGTTCAGCATCCCAGATAATTAAAGTATCTACCATGTGGTTACCGTAACCAACGATTGGCATATCGTATGCAACTGCATTAACTGACTGATAGTTTTCATGTACCCATTTTGCATTACCATTTTCATCAGATGTCTGACGTACACTTCCACCGAATTTTACATTGTATGTGTATTCTGGTCTGCGAAGTTCAAATGGATATCCATTCTTTAACCAGTTATCTGGTACTTCAATCTGGAAACCATCAGAAATCTGCTGTTTGAACATACCATAACGGTAACGGATACCACAACCATATGCTGCATATCCTAATGTTGCTAAAGATTCCATGAAGCAAGCTGCAAGACGGCCAAGACCACCATTACCAAGAGCTGGATCTGGTTCCTGATCTTCGATTAAATCGATATCTAAACCGATTTCCTCTAAAGCTTCCTTTACTTCTTTGTAAGCTTTCATGTTGATTAAGTTGTTACCTAATGCACGACCCATTAAGAATTCCATAGACATGTAGTACACGATCTTTGGATCCTGTTTGTCAAATGCTTTCTGGGTTGCCATCCAGTCATCCATAACAACATCTTTCACAACACCTGATACTGCCTGGAAAATTTCCTGCTGGTTTGCATCTTTTAATTCTTTGCGGTACATAAAGCGAACAAAGTCTTCTACTTTTTCGATAAACTCCGCTTTGTTAAAACCATTCTTTTTCATAGTTCCTCCAAATTTCTTTTTCCAATAGTTAAATAGTTCTTGTAACATTCTTGTTCCTTTTTCAGTCACATTAGTTACGTTTCACACCAAGGAGTACTGTCTCGCCGTTGATGTTCCACTCTTTCTGATAACCATCCATGCTATCAGAAACTATATCTAAACCAAGTACGTCGCCTTTGATGTCTTCGCCATACTTAGCAAAAATATCAGATACTTTATTATCTGCATTAAAGTAGATGGTAATCTTATCCATCACTTCGAATCCGGCTTCTTTACGCATTGTCTGAATCTTACTGATGATTTCACGCACGAAACCTTCTTCTAATAACTCTTCTGTAAGGTTGGTATCTAATACAACTGTTACTGTATTATCGCCATCTGTTACATAACCTTCTGCCTGAGTCATTGTGATAAGTAAATCTTCTTCTGCAAGTTTTACTTCTTCACTTACACTTGGTAATGCAAGTACACCATTTGCCTTTAACTCAGCCATTGCTGCGTTACCATCTAATTCAGCTAATGCTTTCTGAATCTGACCTAAGAATTTACCATACTTAGGACCTACGGTACGAAGCTGTGGTTTGAATGTGTAGCTTGTGTATGCGCTTACATCATCACTGAAGCTTACTTTCTTCACATTTAATTCTTCTTCGATAATTTCTGTAAAGAATTCTGGTAAAACTTCCGGTGCCTTTACAAACATGTTGCCGATTGGCTGACGGTTCTTGATGTTCGCTGCGTTACGGCATGCACGACCCATAACAACGATTTTAAGAACTGCATCCATGTTTTTCTCTAACTCTGCATCGATGAATGCTTCGTTTGCTACAGGGAAGTCACATAAATGTACACTTTCTAATGCACTCGCATCAACAGAACATACAAGGTTACGGTAGATGTCTTCTGCCATGAATGGAACCATTGGCGCCGCACATTTTGCGATTGTAACAAGTGCTGTGTAAAGTGTCATGTAAGCGTTAATCTTATCCTGCTCCATGCCTTTTGCCCAGAAACGTTCACGAGAACGTCTTACATACCAGTTACTCATATCATCTACGAATTCATCTAATGCTCTTGCTGCTTCTGGAATACGGTAGTTCTCAAGGTTATTATCTACTGTCTTGATTAC
>JAFYQA010000149.1 GCA_017547315.1 Roseburia sp.
CATGCCGGCAATATCTGCCTCGTCTTCAAAATATGCGCGCACTTCTTTTATATTTTTAACAACGACTGCCATACAGTCTTCTAAAAACTCTTCTGCTTCTTCCGGTGTCTCTGCAATACGCTCCGGCAATAACTGCTCCTGATGTTCTAAAAAGTAAAACAAACATTCATCATCGTACTCTCTCATAATTCCGCTCCTTTAACTAAATTTTATTATTCAATGCACTATCTGCAAAACCATCTCATAGGTTTTTTAGGCTCTGAATAGTTATAATTTTCTTAATTATAGCTTACCACAAATAAATGTCAATTCCAAGCTTTTGTAATTCATGATAGATAGCAGATACCGGAAGTCCCACCACATTATTATAGTCTCCGTCAATTTTTTCGATATGGATTGCGCATCTTCCCTGCACTGCATATGCTCCTGCCTTATCCATGCTCTCACCCGTAGCAATATATCGTTGAATTTCCAGTTCACTCATATGACGCATATGCACATCTGTTTTTTCGTAAAAAGTATGTGCGCCTGCTTTTCCACTCTTATCAATAAATACAAGCGTAACACCGGTATACACAGAATGTACTTTTCCGGATAACATAGAAAGCATACGATACGCATCTGCCTCATCCTTTGGTTTCCCCAAAATCTCTAGCTTACCGCTTTCATTTTCTGCTGCCACTACCGTATCCGCACCAATCACTAACATATCCTGTGGTGTCATAATATCATCATGCAAGGTGCCATACTGACTAACCATTCCGGCTACTTCTAACGCTTTTTGGCGCGATAGCTCCATAACCACTTCTTCTGGTTTCGTTTTCGTAATCACTTCTTCGCCTTTTGCAGGAACGATTTCAAATTCCAAACCAATCTGTTCTAATAATTCTTTTCTGCGTGGTGACGCAGATGCTAAAATAATCTGTTTCATACACGAATCACCTCATCAAATTTGAATGCATAAATGAGCCTCTCCTTTACCTTTAATCCGGTATCCGCAAACACCCTATTTAATGCATCCCCGTAAAGTTTCAACTGAGTCTCATAACGTAACACTAACTCATTTGGTTCCTTAACCGCATCTGTCTTATAATCTAATACAACGATACCATCATCTTCTACCCAAAACACGTCTATAATTCCCTGAATTAAAGTTAAATCTTCATTTTGCGTTACAAGCTGAGTACCTGTCTCCATACCAAAACCGGCTCTCTCTAGCTCTTCTTCTGTGTAACCCATTACAAATGGTTTCTCTCGATATAACTGTCCAGCTACTGCAGCCTGCTTCATACGCCATCCAGTTTCGGATGTTAAAAATGCTTCTACTTTTGACACCCGTACCAATTCCAACAGCTCTGCAGTAATCCTGCCGTCTGCTAACATCTGCTGCATCTGTTCCTCTGGTGTAGCATCACTTGCAAAATCATAACATTCCATTACTCTGTGTACTGCTGTACCACGTAATGCACCGAGATTCACATTTTCTTCTACCGTCTCCTCCGTTTCATCTTCTCGTACGAACTTCGGTCTGTACGGAACAATCTCTTCTTCTGCAAACACTGCTACACTTTCTGTATCTTCTTCCTCCATCGCTTTTCGCATCGCACGATGCTTTAATTCCGATACAGAATACTTATTTTTTCGTGCTTCTGTCACCAAATACGGATAATCTGCCCCAAAACGTTCTTCCAATTCAGCTATGAGTGCATCGCTGGCATGTTCTATCGCGTCTTTTCGTGCAGCTTTCTCTAATGTAGATGATACCTGTTTTTCTACTTCCTCTTCTACTAGATTTTCCACACCGATACAGGTAATCTGATATTTATCACGATAAGATAATAATGCCGGAATGATCCAGTCTAAATAAGTCGCTGCTCCCTCTCTCTTTTGATATGGCAACAATGTCCCTTTGGAGAAATCAAGTGCCTGCGCTTCTAAAACATAACTATCAAAAGTTTCTAAAATATCTTTTTTACTACCGGTCAGAATCAATTTTTCTTTTGCTCTGGTTAATGCTACATAAAGCACCCTAAGTTCTTCGCCCAGATTCTCTAAATCGATCTGCTTGGCAATCGCTCTTTTGATAATCGTCGGTGCCTTCACACGACGTTTCCCATCCATGGCATCTAAACCAATGCCGTATTCCGGGTGAAGTACCATTTTACTGCGGGTATCCTGCTTATTAAAATTCTTACCCATTCCGGATACAAATACGATTGGAAACTCTAAACCTTTACTCTTATGTATACTCATAATGCGGACTACATTTTCATTTTCTCCGATTAAATCGGCTTCTCCAAAATCCACATCATATTTCTGCAATTCATCTATATACCTGACAAAATGGAATAATCCCTTATAGCTGGTCTTCTCGTATGCAATCGCTTTTTCTAACAGCATGTCGATATTCGCCCTGCGTTTTATACCCGACTGCATAGCTGCCACATATCTTCCATATCCGGTTTGTTTTAAAACCAGTTCTATCAGCTCATGAATCGGTGTATCTGCCACTTTTTCTCTAAGCCATGTATAGTTCTGATAAAAACGCCACAATTTCTCTTCTGCCGCATTTTGTGGCTCTGCCGTGCATAAATAATTACACAATGCTAAAACACTCTCATGAAATGGCTTGTCTTTTTGATAGAGACGCAGTTCTGCCAGTTCTTCATCTGTCATCCCTGCCATTGGTGAACGTAATACTCCAGCAAGTGGAATATCCTGCCTTGGATTGTCCAAAATACGTAACATCGATAACACATTCTGTACTTCTACGGCCGCAAAATATCCAGTCTGCGACACCGCATGTGCCGGTATTCCCTCATCATTTAATACTTGTGCAAAACTGTCCGCCCAGCCACTTAAACTTCGAAGCAATATTACGATATCAGAATATCGTACTTCTCTAAGCTCTCCAGATTTTTTATCTGTTACCTGATATTCTTTTCGTAACTCCTTAATCCGTGAGGCCACTAATTTTGCTTCTAATAGTTTTTTATCTGTATAATCAGTATCTTCTAATAATTCATCATTGCTATCTAATAACAATACTTCTGCTTTCGCATTCTCTGTATCCGGATAAGATGCCCCCGGATACAATGCCGCCAAATCATCATATTCGACGTTTCCAAGGTCTTTTCCCATGATACGGTAAAAGATATCATTTACTGCCTCTAAAACCTCATTTCGGCTTCTAAAGTTCTGATGCAGGTCAATTCGCTGTGCCTTACTATCCTCAATCGAATAGGAAGCATACTTTTCCATAAAAAGCTCTGGACGTGCCAGTCGGAAACGATAAATACTCTGCTTTACGTCACCTACCATAAAGATATTATTATCGTTCCTCTCTCTGCGGGACACTGAAGTTAAAATCGCTTCCTGTACATAGTTACTGTCCTGATATTCATCGATCATAATCTCTTCAAAAATATCCCGAAACTCTTCTGCCGTCTTTTTCGCATTTCCCGTTTCTTCATCCACCAGAATCTCCAAAGCCATATGTTCGATATCGTAAAAATCTACGATATTCTTTTTCTTTTTTTCTTCTGCATAAGCATCTGCAAATTCTTCCGCCAATGCAATCAGCATATCTGCCATAGGAGCCGTCTTTTTCATATGCTCTATCATCTGTTCTGGTGACATAAAACAATACTGACTCACCAGTTTCTTCACTACCGCTTTCGCTTCTTCTCTGATTGCCTTTACTCGTTCTAGCTTTTCCGGACTTCCTGTGTATCCTCTGCTGCTTGCCAAACGTGCATAGCTTATATCCTTAAGTGCCGCATAAAATTCGGTAAACGATTGTAAATTGGCCAATGATTCATAGATTTCTAAGTCTTTTTCCAAAGCAGCACCATACATGTTCGGCCCATCCGATTCACTGGCAATTTCTAATGCCACCTCAATCATGCCACACGTATCTTGCAATAGCATACGCATATTTTTCACAACAGCCTTCATCCAGACTGCTTCATTCAACTCTTTCACAGATGCAACTGCATAACCATTTCGGCACTCACGAAGCCATTTTTTCGGCCAGGGATAACTTCTTGAAAAATCATACAACCCCAAAATCATATCCACTGCACCATCATCACTTCTACCAGAAGCATAGCCCTCCATAAAATCAGAAAATTGCTCCTCCTGACATTCATAGTGCGCCTCTAATACTTCTCTAATAACATCTTCGCGTAATAATTTTAATTCTCCCTCATCTCCAATTCGGAAATTCGGTTCCATATCAATCTCATAAAAATGATTCCGCACTACATACAAACAAAAACTGTCAATCGTAGTAATCTGCGCATTGTGAATCAATGTCTGCTGACGCTGCAGATGTTCATCACCTTCATTTTCTTCCAACGCTTTTTCAATCGCTGCACCGATACGTTCCCTCATCTCAGCCGCTGCCGCATTGGTAAATGTCACAATCAAAAGACGGTCAATATCTACCGGATGTTCTCTATCTGTTATAATTTTTATAATTCGCTCTACTAAAACTGCTGTTTTACCCGAACCTGCCGCCGCAGAAACTAAAATATTGCGCTTTCGCAAATCAATTACTTTCTGCTGATCCGATGTCCAATTCATTCCCATCCTATTCACCACGCATTTTGCTCATAATCTCTTTACTGTCGGAAAAACTACTAAGCTTACGATATCCCTGGCCTGGAAGTCTTGCATCAAAGCCGCAGACCGCATGATATGGACAATAATCGCAACCACTTTGCTTCTCAAGCTGATATGGCCGCATCGATACATCGCCTGTCAAAATACGTTTACCTGTCTCTTTAATTTTTCCATTTACATACTCTGTAATAGTTGCAAATTCCTCTGCACTCGCCACTTTCGACGTTGCCTTTAAACTTCCATCTGCTTTTTTTCCAA
>JAFYQA010000150.1 GCA_017547315.1 Roseburia sp.
TCCATCGCCAGAGCAGTAGCGAAGTATTTTATGGACGAGGATATGCCGATTCGTTTGTCTTATATCGGTAATACATTTATTAATAATAGTAGTTACCAGGGACGTTTAAAAGAAAGTACCCAGCTTGGTGCCGAATTAATCGGTGATGCAACGGTACAGGCCGATGCTGAGATTCTTGCAATGGTAGTAGAGAGCTTAAAAGTGGCAGGACTTAAGGATTTCCAGATTGGTGTGGGTCATGCCAATTATTTCCAGGGACTCCTAGAAGCAGCACAGATTAGCGAAGAAGATGCTGAAAGTTTAAAGACACTGATTCTTAATAAGAATTTCTTTGGTGTAGAAGAATATGTAGATAAGTTAGCACTTTCAGAGGATTTAAAAAAATTATTCTCGTTATTAGGTAATCTCGATGCTTCTATTAGTGAGTTAAAAGATGCTAGTAAACTTGCAGAACCTTATCCGTTAATTGCAAAAGCACTGGATAATTTAATTGTTTTATCCGAGCTTTTAGAGTTTTATGATATTAACCGATATGTTTCAATGGAGTTAGGCATTGTCAGTACATATCAATATTATACCGGTATTATTTTTGCAGGCTATACTTTTGGTAGTGGTGAAGCTGTTGTAAAAGGCGGCCGATATGATAAGCTTTTGACTTATTTTGGTAAAGAGGCAGCTTCTATTGGATTTACAATTGTGGTTGATCAGCTCATGGCAGCCTTAACCAGACAAAAAATTGACATTCCATTAAGCAATAACGGTATGATGGTAGTCTATACTTTAGAGAATCAGGAGGCAGCCATCCAGATGGCAAAAGCCTTACGAATGGACGGAACTCCGGTAGAATTATTACTTTTTGATTCTTCCAAAACGAAAGATGATTATCAGGCATATGCGAAACGTAATCGTATTACATCCGTTACATTTTTGGAGGACTAACACATGGAAGAAAAGAGATATTTAACCTTCGCCCTTGGAAAAGGACGTTTAGCGAATAAAACCTTAGAATTATTTGAAAAAATTGGCATTACCTGTGAGGAAATCTATGATAAGAACACTAGAAAGCTGATTTTTGTGAATGAAGAATTAAAGTTACGTTTTTTCCTTTCAAAAGGACCTGATGTTCCTACATACGTGGAATATGGTGCCGCAGACATCGGTATCGTAGGTAAAGATACAATTTTAGAAGAAGGACGTAATATTTACGAAGTATTAGACTTAGGCTTTGGAAAATGCCGTATGTGCATTTGTGGACCGGAAAGTGCAAGAGAATTGTTACAGCACCACGAATTAATCCGCGTTGCTACCAAATATCCGAACATTGCGAAAGATTATTTTTATAATAAAAAACATCAGACCGTAGAAATCATCAAATTAAATGGTTCTATTGAGTTAGCACCAATTGTAGGCTTGTCAGAAGTGATTTGTGATATCGTAGAAACAGGTTCGACATTAAAGGAAAATGGTCTTATCGTTTTAGAAGAAGTTTGTCCATTGTCAGCACGCATGGTGGTAAATCAAGTTAGCATGAAAATGGAAAATGAACGAATTACCAAATTGATTCGTGATTTGAAGGAAATATTGTAATCATTCATTTGGTGTGTGTATTTATTGCACAAGCCGTAAGAATATGATAAATTTTGTTAGTAAGGATTTTATATGCAATTTTTGGTTTGCAAAGAGATAAAGGTAGGATGAGTAAATGAGAATTTTAGATTTAACACCGGAAACACAAAATAATATTTTAGAGAATTTATTAAAACGTAGCCCAAATTCTTATGGTGAATTTGAAGCTCGTGTCAACGATATTATTTTAAATGTACGTGAAAAACGTGATGAAGCTATTTTTGACTATACAAAGCGTTTTGATGGTGCAGACATCGATGCGTCTAATATTTTAGTAACAGAAGCAGAGATTAAAGAAGCTTATGAGCAGGTTGATGAGAAGCTTTTGGATGTTATCCGTAAAGCACTTGTAAATATTCGTGATTATCACGCAAAACAGCGTCAGAATTCATGGTTTGATTCACAGCCAAATGGGATTATTTTAGGCCAGAAAGTGACTCCATTAAGGACGGTTGGTGTATATGTTCCAGGTGGCAAAGCAGTATATCCGTCTTCTGTATTGATGAATGTAATGCCGGCAAAAGTAGCGGGAGTAGATGAAATTATCATGACAACTCCTCCAGGACCGGACGGAAAAGTATATCCTTCTACATTAGTAGCTGCAAAAGAAGCAGGTGTAGATAAAATCTACAAAGTCGGTGGTGCACAGGCAGTAGCAGCGATGGCATTTGGTACAGAAAGCATTCCAAAGGTAGATAAAATTGTAGGACCAGGTAACATCTATGTTGCGTTAGCAAAAAAAGCGGTATTCGGCTATGTTAGCATTGATTCTATCGCGGGACCAAGTGAAATCCTTGTTTTGGCAGATGAGACTGCAAATCCACGTTTTGTAGCGGCAGATTTATTATCTCAGGCAGAACATGATGAAATGGCATCTGCTATTTTAATCACTACCAGCAGAGAATTAGCAGAAAAAGTATCCGTAGAAGTAGATAAATTTGTAGCAGCATTATCACGTACTGAAATCATGCAGAAGTCCTTAGATAATTATGGATACATATTAGTAGCAGATTCTTTGGAAGCAGCTATCGATACAGCGAACGAAATTGCATCAGAACATTTAGAAATTGTAACAAAGAATCCATTTGAAGTGATGACGAAGATTCGTAACGCAGGAGCTATTTTCGTAGGAGAGTATTCCAGCGAACCACTTGGTGATTATTTTGCCGGACCAAACCATGTATTACCAACGAATGGTACTGCAAAATTCTTCTCACCACTTAGCGTAGACGACTTTATTAAAAAATCCAGCATCATTTCTTATTCAAGAGAAGCATTAGAACCAGTTTATAAAGATATCGTACAGTTTGCAGAGTGCGAAAAACTGACAGCACATGCGAATTCCATTCGAGTAAGATTTGAAGATTAATAAAATTATTATGAAATTTCTAAATTTTGCCTGTTAAGACTTCCATTTACAGGCAAAATCATTTAGAATAAAAAAAGTGCTTTGAACAGGAGGCTAAATTCTCTGCACCTGCAAAAGTTTTAACTTTTTAGGCAGTCACATTTTGCTTCGCAAAACAAGGAGGATTATATGACAGAGAGAAAAGAACGCAGAGCAGACTTTGTGCGTAAAACAAAAGAAACAGATATTGCATTGTCTTTTTCTATAGATGGAACAGGGGAGACATCCTTAAATACAGGAATAGGTTTCTTTGATCACATGTTAGATGGATTTGCCAGACATGGACTTTTTGATTTAAAGGTAAATGTAGTAGGAGATTTAGCGGTAGACTGTCATCATACGATTGAAGATACTGGTATTGTTTTAGGAAATGCGATAAAGAAAGCAGTTGGAGATAAAAAGGGGATCAAACGTTACGGAAGCTGTACGCTCCCAATGGATGAGACTTTGGTATTATGTGCTATTGATTTGTCCGGCAGACCTTATTTAGCTTTTGATGCAGAATTTACCACAGATAGAGTAGGCTATTTTGATACTGAAATGGTGCGTGAGTTTTTCTATGCGATTTCATATACCGCCGGAATGAATTTACATATCAAAGTATTATCTGGCACGAACAATCATCATATGATTGAGGCAATGTTTAAAGCATTTGCAAAAGCCCTCGATGAAGCAACTACCATCGACCCACGTATTACCGACATTTTAAGTACAAAGGGAAGTTTATAATCATCCGGGTATTATTGGGAGGAATTTATAAAAAATGGAACACAAGAATATAGTAGCAACAATTTACTTAAAAGATGGAAAAGCAGTAGCAGGCTTAAACGATCATACGGTAACTTATGAAGACGTAATCGAGCTTGCAAGATTATACAATGATAGTGGTATTGATAAAATCATTATCTTCGATTTGTCTTCTGATGATGATGAACACGAACTCAATATTAATACCATCAAAGGAATCAATCGCAATATTGAATTAAAAACTTGTGCTGGCGGTAACATTAACCGTATGGAAGATATTAAAAAATTCTTCTATGCAGGTTGTCTGCAGGTTATTGTAAATGGTTCGAAACCAAACAGTATTGAATTGGCAGAAGAAGCTAGCAAACGTTTTGGAAAAGACCGTATTTTAGTTTCTGTAGATAATGTGGATTTTGTTTTCAAAAATCAGAGTAAAATGAATGAACTCTTCCATGAGTTACTCGTATTGAATAAAGACGTTGTAGATGCCATCGAAAGTATGACAGATGTACCTTATGTGGTGCGCATGGAAGAATGTGACTATAAGAAGATTTTAGCTATGTTACAGCGTAAAAAGGTACGTGGTATTTCCGGCCCATTTATCGATTCACCAAAGACAGATGTCATGGAGATGAAATCTCAGCTTTCATCTGAAGGTATCAAAATGGATAATTTTGAAGCAGCATTAAAATGGAGTGATTTGAAAAAGAACTCTGACGGATTGGTACCGGTAATTGTTCAGGATTATCGTACGGATGAAGTATTGATGTTAGCTTATATGAACGAAGAATCTTACTTGACTACAATTAATCTTGGTAAGATGACTTACTGGAGCAGAAGTCGTAACGAATTATGGACAAAGGGATTAACATCTGGCCATCTTCAGTATGTAAAATCATTAACAGCTGATTGTGATTATGACACTATTTTAGCAAAAGTGTCTCAGGTAGGCGTAGCATGTCATACTGGTCATGACACCTGTTTCTTTAATGAAATCGTGAAAAAAGAGTATATGGAAAAGAATCCTCAGAAAGTATTAGAGGATGTTTATTCCATTATTATGGATCGAAAAGTGAATCCAAAGGAAGGTTCTTACACCAATTATCTTTTTGATAAAGGTGTAGATAAGATTTTGAAAAAAGTCGGTGAAGAATGTACGGAAATCGTCATCGCTGCTAAGAACCCGAATCCAGAAGAGATTAAATACGAGATTTCTGATTTCCTTTACCATATGATGGTGCTTATGGTAGAAAAGGGTATTACCTGGGAAGATGTTATGCAGGAATTGTCGCAGAGATAA
>JAFYQA010000009.1 GCA_017547315.1 Roseburia sp.
ATAAATTTGATACGATGTAAATAATATGGAAATATAATAGTACAAGTAAATAAAATTGTAAAGTATAAAATTTGACATGAGAAGGAAAGTGCTTTAGACATTGAAGTTCATACAGTAAAGTGATAGAATGAAGCATATTATGATGGAATAATTTGAGGTAGGATGATGCAGGCATATACAAAAGAAGACTTAAAACAGCATTTAGCAGAAATGGGACTGAAAGGAACGGATGCCGTAATGGTGCATTCTTCCATGAAGTCGATTGGAAATGTAGAAGGTGGCGCAGATACGGTAGTAGATGCATTTATGGAATATTTTGCGGAGGGACTTTTTATGACACCAACGCATACGTGGGCACAGATGAGTGAAGAATATTGCATCTTTGATCCAGAGACAGAGCCTGCTTGCGTGGGCATTATTCCAAATATATTCAGGCATAGGGAAGGTGTGGTTCGTTCGCTACATCCGACACATAGCATTGCGGCATTTGGACCAACTGCATCCGAGTACATAAAAGGTGAGGAAAATATGACTACCCCATGTCAGCCGGGTGGTTGCTGGGAGCGCCTTCGCCAGATTGATGCTAAAATTTTGTTAGTAGGTGTAACGCATATAAGGAATACTTTTATTCATGCAATTGAAGAAATTTTTGATGTTCCGGAACGTTTGACAGAACAACCAACACTTTTTAAAATAAAAATGCCGGATGGAACGTTGAAAGAGGTTGCAATGTACCGTCATTATAATCGTATTTTGGAGCATATTTCAGAAAGTTTTGATAAAATGGAAGATGGGTATTATAAAACCGGAGCAGCGAAAAAAGTGCGATTGGGAGATGCAGAGTGTATTTTGTGTGATACGAATCGTTTGGTGGAAGTGACAGAAGCAATTTTAAAACAGGAACCAAACTGTTTTATTGACAGAGAAGCAATTCCAGAATCATGGTATGAGGAATTTATTTGTAGTTGATAACAAGTGAGAGAGGGCTATTATTGAACGCAGTTAATCGAGAAAGTGCGGATATTTCAAGGTGTTTGGATGAGCATTTATACGTGGTTGTGAATGTGCAGAAAACGTACAAAGTGATATATAGGAAGAGATTTACATGGAAATTAGAAAAACAAGAATCGAAGAACTAGACGAAGTGATGGACGTCTATGCGTATGCCAGACAGTTTATGGCAGAACATGGAAATCCGAATCAGTGGAAAAAGACGAACCCGCCAAGAGAACGGGTGGAACAGGATATTAACGAAGGCAAAAGTTACGTTTGTGTTGAAAATGATGAAATACTCGGGGTATTTTATTTCGCAGTGGAAGAAGACCCGACTTACATTGTAATTTATGATGGAGAATGGAAGAATCCGGATCAATATGCAGTGGTACATCGCATTGCTTCGGCGGGAAAGGCAAAAGGTGTGGGGACTTTTTGTATGAATTGGGCTTATGAACAGTTTGCTAATGTGAAGATTGATACGCACAGGGATAATGTGGTAATGCAGAATATGCTTAAGAAAAATGGATTTTCTTATTGCGGTATTATTCACTTGGCGAATGGGGAAGAACGATTGGCATTCCAAAAATCGTGAGTGATGATGGAAACGGTGATTACGAATGGATAAAGGAAGAGGTTTTTGAATGGATTCATATATTAGAGGTGTAAAAGCAGGTATTCCAATCGGTCTGGGATATTTGTCGGTATCGTTTACCTTTGGAATCATAGCGATATCGTATGGGTTTACGTGGTGGCAGGCCGTATTGATTTCGATGACAACGGTTACGTCTGCGGGACAATTTTCGGGAATAGGAACAATGCTTCATCCGGGGCAGTATATGGAAATGCTGATATCGCAGCTGACGATTAATGTGCGTTATTCGTTTATGTCGATCTCATTATCGCAGAAAGTGGACGAGAAGTTTAAGGGAATCTGGCGGTGGATATTCGCATTTATGATGACCGATGAGATTTTCGCGGTGGCGAGTACGGAAAAAGAAGTGAAACGTTCTTTTTTTGCAGGACTTATGACGACACCATATTTGGGATGGACATTAGGAACTTTAGTGGGAGCATTGCTTGGTAATATTTTACCGGCACGATTAATGAGTGCACTTGGATTGGCAATTTATGGAATGTTTGTAGCGATTGTTATGCCGGGCATGAAAGAGAGCAAAGCAGTGTTAATAGTGGTATTACTGGCAGTAGGTTTAAGTAGCCTGTTTTACTATGTACCTGTGCTTGCGCAAGTATCTAGTGGACTGGCAATTAGTATCTGTGCGATTGTAGCAGCGTTGGTCGGTGCAGCATTTTTCCCAGTAAAGGAGGAGGCATAGGATGGAATTGAAAAGCTTTTTTACCTATCTGGCGATTATGGCAGGGTCTACTTATTTAATTCGTGCGATTCCGTTTGCATTAATTAATAAAAAGATTGAAAACCGATTTATCAAATCATTTTTGCATTACATACCATTTGCAGTGTTGTCTGCGATGACATTTCCTGCGATTTTGTACGCGACGGACTATGTGATTTCAGCGGCGATTGGATTTGGAGTAGCGATATTATTTGCATCTAAGGGGAAGAGTCTTACTACGGTTGCGGTAGCTGCATGTGTGGCAGTATTTGTAGTGGAAAGTCTGATTGGAGTTGTTGGCTAAAGGATATGTTTATTATTTTAATAAAAAGGCAACTTGTTACTTGGATTGTTTTAAAACTAAGTAGCGGGTTGCCTTTTTATCTATGGAAGAATATTATTGTTAAAAACTAAATAACATCAAGTAAGTCGGTGTATTCTAAACCTAAGCTGTTTGCGACATTCTGGTTTGTGCATTTGTGGTTATAAATATTAACACCGTTTGCAAGACCGGCATCTTTTTTTACTGCTTCTTCAAGACCTAAATTAGCAATCATGCTGCCGTATTTGTAGGTAGCGTTTGCTAAAGCTACAGTTGAAGTATGAGGAACTGCACCCGGCATGTTGCCTACGCAATAGTGAACGACACCATCTTCGATGAATACTGGTTCAGAGTGTGTAGTAACACGTGATGTTTCACAACAACCACCCTGGTCGATTGCGATATCAACAATAACAGCACCTTTTTTCATGAGAGCAAGATGTTCTTTGCGGATTAATTTAGGTGCTTTACCACCTGGAATCAATACGGAGCCGATAACTAAGTCTGCTTCTGCAAGAGACTTGCGGATGTTAGCTTCTGTGCTATAAAGAGTAGTAACAGAAGCACCGAATACATCTTCTAAATAAGAAAGACGATTTAAATTAATATCAAGTAAGGTTACCTGTGCGTCGATACCAACAGCAGCTTTTGCTGCGTAGGTTCCGGCAATACCACCACCGATAATAACGATTTTACCACGTTCTACGCCTGGTACACCGCCAAGCAAGATACCACGGCCACCGAAGTTCTTCTCTAAGTATTTGGCACCTTCCTGAATACTTAAACGGCCTGCAATCTGACTCATTGGACGTAAGCAAGGAAGATTGCCTTCTGCGTCTGTAATCGTCTCAAATGCAACTGCTTTTACGCCACGTTCGATTAAAGCGTTTGTAAGTTCCGGATTTGGAGCAAGATGAAGGTAAGTATATAAAATCTGACCTTCTCTTAATAAGTCATATTCACAGGCTTCCGGTTCTTTTACCTTTACAATCATGTCAGATTTTGCAAAGACTTCCTGTGGAGTATCAAGGATGATAGCTCCGGCGTCCATATACATCTGGTCGGTAAAACCTGCTCCAAGACCAGCGTTGGTCTCTACAAAAACAGTATGACCGTCATTTACATAAGATAATACATTGTCAGGAGTCAAACCTACGCGGTATTCGTGATTTTTCAATTCTCTGGTTGTTCCAATTACCATAATATGTTCCTCCGCTACGAAAAAATATACTTAAAATTATAAACGCTATTATAGGGATTTGCAATAAAAATAGTATTATGCTTCAGCCAGATTACCGGTATACAACTGATAGTATTTACCTTTTTCTGCAATTAATTCTTCGTGGTTACCACGTTCAATGATGCGTCCCTGTTCGAGAACCATAATGCAATCGCTATTCTTAACGGTTGACAAGCGGTGTGCAATAACGAATGTGGTACGACCATGCATAAGTTTATCCATACCATCCTGAACGATTTTTTCGGTTCTTGTATCGATAGAAGAAGTAGCTTCATCTAAAATCAGTACAGGTGGATCTGCGATAGCAGCACGAGCGATAGCGAGTAACTGACGCTGACCCTGACTTAAGTTGGCGCCATTTCCTGTTAATACGGTATTGTAACCTTCTGGTAACTGACGGATGAAGGTATCTGCGTTGGCAAGTTTTGCTGCTGCATAAACTTCTTCGTCAGTAGCATCTAATTTGCCGTAGCGGATGTTATCCATAACAGTTCCGGTAAACAGGTTGGTTTCCTGTAATACGATACCGAGAGAGCGACGTAAGTCCGCTTTTTTAATCTTATTAATATTAATACCGTCGTAACGAATTTTACCATCTGCGATGTCGTAGAAACGGTTGATCAGGTTTGTAATGGTTGTTTTACCGGCACCGGTACTACCAACGAAAGCAATTTTCTGACCTGGTGTAGCAAACATTTTAATGTTGTGTAATACGATTTTATCCTCTGTGTAGCCGAAATCTACATCGTCAAAAGTAACATCACCCTTTAATTCGATATAGTCTACAGAACCATCGGCCTGATGCACATGTTTCCAAGCCCAAAGACCTGTACGGGTGTTGGTTTCTAAAAGTACATCACCGTCACGTCTTACATTTACTAAAGTAACATAGCCATTATCTGTTTCAGGTGTTTCATCTAATAATGCAAAAACTCGTTCTGCACCGGCTAAAGCCATGATAACGCTGTTCATCTGCATGCTTAACTGGTTGATTGGCATAGCAAAACTCTTGTTGTAAGTTAAGAAACTTGCTAATCCACCAACGGTGAATCCGCCAAAACCATTTAATGCTAATGCGCCACCTACAGCTGCGATGATAACATAGCTTAAATGCCCGAGGTTACCATTAATAGGACCGATGATATTACCGAACTTGTTAGCATTATAAGCACTTTCGAAAAGCTGTTCATTTAATTCATTGAAAGTTTTGATACTTTCATCTTCATGTGTAAATACTTTAACAACCTTCTGACCTTCCATCATCTCTTCGATATAACCGTTTAAGGCACCTAGAGATTTCTGCTGTGCCACAAAGTATTTTGAACTCTGACTGCCAACTTTTCCAGTTGTCAGAATGGTTACCGCTACCATTGCCAAAGAAACAAAGGTTAATGGTATGCTTAACATAATCATCATAGTAAGCACACTTACAATGGTAATGGCACTATTTACAACTTGTGGTAAAGTTTGCGAGATTAGCATACGGAGTGCATCGATATCATTGGTGTAGATAGACATGACATCGCCGTGTGCATGAGTGTCAAAATATTTTACTGGAAGACTTTCCATATGTGTAAACAAGTCATTACGTAATCTGCGCTGTGTACCTTGTGTTACTACTACCATGATACGTGCTTGAGTGAATGCAGCTACAATACCTGCAGCATAGAAAACAGCAACATTCATAATTGCCTTTGCCAATCCAGAAAAATCAGGATTAGCCTGTTTTGTTAATGGAACGATATAGTCATCAATTAAGGTTTGAATAAACTTGGTTCCCTGTACGCTTGCGAATACAGAGGTGAAAATACAAATGATAACAATCACTAAATGGATGGCATAATTTTTTGCTACATAAGCAAGTAAGCGCTTTAAAAGCTTACCTGGATTTTTAACTTTTGGTCTAGGACCACGTGGACCGCCTGGAGCCATTATTGTGCACCTCCTTCGTCGAAATCGCCGCTGCCGGAAGTCTGAGCTTCATAAACTTCGCGGTAGATAGCATTATTTTCTAATAATTCATCATGTGTACCAAAGCCGTTTACAATACCGTCATTTAATACAATGATGCGGTCTGCATGCTGTATGGAAGAGATACGCTGGGCAATGATAAGTTTTGTAGTATTTGGAATCTCATCAGCAAAAGCTTTACGAATTTTAGCATCCGTAGCAGTATCAACGGCACTTGTACTGTCATCTAAAATAAGAATCTTTGGCTTTTTAAGAAGTGCTCTTGCGATACAAAGTCTCTGCTTCTGACCGCCGGATACGTTTGAACCACCTTGTTCAATATGAGTGTTATAACCATCCGGGAACCGCTCGATAAACTCGTCTGCGCAAGCTAATTTACATGCATGCTGACATTCTTCATCGGTTGCATTTAAATCGCCCCAGCGAAGGTTTTCATAAATACTGCCGGAGAAAAGTACGTTTTTCTGAAGTACTACAGATACTTCGTTTCTAAGAGTATCTAAATCATAAGAACGGACATCTTTGCCACCTACTAATACGCGGCCTTCGTTAACATCATATAAACGGCTGATTAAGTTAACCAAAGAAGACTTCGAACTACCTGTTCCGCCGATGATACCAATGGTTTCACCGGATTTGATAGATAAATGAATATCATCTAAAATAGGACGTTCGGAATGTTCATTGTAACGGAAGGTTACATGTTCAAATGTGATACTTCCATCTGTAATTTCAAAATCTGGATTTTCTGGATTGGTAATGGTACTTTCTTCATTCAATACTTCACAAATACGCTTTCCAGCAGCTGCACTCATAGTTAAGATAACAAAAATCATAGAGAGCATCATAAGGTTCATTAAAATATTGGCACAATATGTAAGCAAACTCATCAAATTACCGGTAGATAAATCGCCTACTACAATCATTTGTGCACCAAACCAGCTGATAGCGATGGTACATCCATAACCTGCTAATTGCATGAGTGGACCGTTGAATGAGAGAATATTTTCAGCTTTGGTGAACATCATACTCAAGTTTGTACTGGCTTTTGTAAAACGTTCATTTTCGTAGTCTTCACGAACGAATGCTTTTACAACGCGAATGGCTGAAATATTTTCCTGAATAGAAGCATTTAAGTCATCGTATTTTGAAAATGTAGCAGTAAAATATTTGTGCGCATTTACAGTAATAAGTGCAAGACAAACTGCGAGAATAACCATAGCAACTAAGTATATGCAAGAGAGCTTTGGACTGATGTAGAAAGCCATAACCATCGCACAAATAAGTGAGATTGGAGCTCTGAAGCCGAGACGTAAAAGCATCTGGTAAGAATTTTGTACGTTCGTAACGTCTGTGGTAAGACGTGTGATAAGTCCGGCAGTACTGAACTTGTCGATGTTGGCGAAAGAGAATGTCTGGATATTTTCAAACATTGCTTTTCGTAAGTTTTTGGCAAAACCGGTAGAAGCTTCTGCACCGTAGCGTCCGCCCATGATACCAGCGTAGAGAGATACGCATGCAATTAGCAGCATGATTCCGCCCATAACAAAAATGTGTGACAGATTGCCGACTTCGACACCGTCATCGATGATTGAGGCCATAGCTAAAGGGATTAACATTTCCATGATTACTTCTAAAATCATGAAACATGGCGTCAAAAAGGAAGCCTTTTTGTATTCCTTTACATGGCTAGCTAAAGTTTTTAGCATAAAATGAACCATTCCTTTCTATATTTATTTTTTTCTTGATTTTTAATTGTTAGTGTGCTAACAATATAATTATACATGGTACTAAAGTAATGTCAATGGGAAGTATACAAAAAAGATTGTAAAAAATTTAATGTAGATTTTCATATAGCAATAGAGTATAAGGAAAGAACGATGAACGATTCATTAAGTAAGAGCGGAAATGTCGGATACAAGTTAAGATTACTGCATAATCAGTTACATAACCGAATGGAATATCAGAAATCCCAAAATGAATTTGAGTGTGGCGATTTGACCAGAATGCAGAGATTTACCATTGGCTATATGTATCGTAATAGGGATAGGGATATCTATCAGAGGGATTTGGAGGCTGAGTTTGCAATATCTAGAGCAACCGCGTCAAATATGCTTGCTGTGATGGAACGAAAAGGTTTGATAAAAAGGGAGCCGGTGGAACACGATGCCCGATTGAAGAAACTAGTGCTGACGGAACAGTCTATGCGGCTGTATCAGCGAGTAGAACAGGATATTCGGGAAACGGAAGAAGTGTTGACCCTGGGACTGAGCGAAGAGGACAAGCGGTGCCTGCACCAATATTTAGATATCATGATACAAAATCTAGTAGGAGATAGTGCAGAATGTACCACAAGATGTTGTGAAAACGATACCGAATAGGACATGGCAAAATTGCATGATTTAGAGCGGTAAAATTTGGTAAAAATAGTTAAGAGTGGCGTAAATACTGGCTTTACGCCACTTTTTCATGCTTTTGCATGGCACACAATCTAGTAATTTGTATTGACAAAGCCACAAGATATTGTATACTAAATGATAGCCGCTTATAAAGTAGCTAGTCGATACAAAGGGTTGTAAAAGTGTTATCGGTTATATACAAACCGTAACCAGTGTTTTTAGAAGAAAGAGGAGAAGGGTATAAGGATATGAAGATCATTAAGAGAAGTGGTAGTGAAGTTTCTTTTGATATTCAGAAAATTGAGGCTGCAATCCGTGCAGCAAATGATAGTGTTCTTGACTATGAGAAGTTAGAAGAGAGCCAGATTGATGAGATTCTTGCAAATGTAGAGAATGCTTGTGGCAATATGAAGCGTTCCCCAAGCGTAGAAGAGATTCAGGACATCGTTGAGAACCAGATTATGAATCAGAGAGCGTTTACGGTGGCTCGTAACTATATTACTTATCGTTACAAAAGAGCGTTGATTCGTAAATCCAATTCTACAGATGAACAGATTTTAAGCTTATTAGAGTGTAATAACGAAGAGGTAAAACAGGAGAATTCGAATAAGAATCCAACTGTAAACAGTGTGCAGCGTGATTACATGGCTGGTGAAGTGAGCAAAGATATTACGAAGAGATTTTTATTAGATGAGGATATCGTAGAGGCTCATGAAAAAGGTTTGATTCACTTCCATGATGCAGATTATTTTGCACAGCATATGCATAACTGCTGTTTAGTAAACTTAGAGGATATGCTTCAGAATGGTACAGTTATCAGCGGAACAATGATTGATCCACCAAAGAGTTTTTCGACAGCATGTAACATTGCGACACAGGCGATTGCACAGATTGCCAGCTCACAGTATGGTGGACAGAGTATTTCATTATCGCATTTGGCACCATTTGTAGAAGTAAGCCGTCAGAAGTTCCGCAAGCAGGTTCGTGTAGAGTTAGAAGCAGCGGGCATCGAACCATTAGATGAAATCGTGAATAAGATTGCTGAACTTCGCGTAAAAGAAGAGATTAACCGTGGTGTACAGGTGATTCAGTATCAGGTCATTACACTTATGACAACGAATGGACAGGCTCCGTTCATCACTGTTTTCATGTACTTAGATGAAGTGCCGGAAGGACAGTTAAGAGATGACCTTGCAGCAATTATCGAGGAAATGTTACACCAGCGTATTTTAGGCGTTAAAAATGAAAATGGTGTGTATATTACACCAGCTTTCCCAAAACTGATTTACGTATTAGAAGAAGACAATATTAAAGAAGGAACAAAATATTGGGAGCTTACCAAATTAGCAGCAGCTTGTACTGCAAAGAGAATGGTTCCGGACTATATCTCAGAGAAGATTATGAAAGAGTTGAAAGCCGGTAATTGTTATACATGTATGGGTTGTCGTTCTTTCTTAACAGTAGACAGAACCAAAGAGAATTATGCAAATGCTTTAAATTATGAGCAGGGTAATAAATATTACGGAAGATTTAATCAGGGTGTTGTAACCTTGAATCTTGTCGATGTAGCTTGTTCTTCAGGTAAAGATATAGATAAGTTCTGGCAGATTATGGACGAGCGTTTAGAGCTTTGTTACAGAGGCCTTATGGCACGTCATAATCGTTTGAAAGGCACACCGTCTGACGTAGCTCCTATCCTTTGGCAGAATGGTGCTTTAGCACGTTTAAAACCAGGTGAAACTATTGATAAGTTATTATACGATGGATATTCAACAATTTCTCTTGGTTATGCAGGCTTGAATGAATGTGTAAGATATATGAAGGGTGTATCTCATACACATCCAGAAGGAACACCATTTGCTTTAGATGTAATGCGTTATTTGAACGCTGCTTGTGCAAAATGGAAAGCAAGACATAATGTTGACTTTAGTTTATACGGAACACCACTTGAATCTACAACATATAAGTTCGCAAAATGCTTACAGAAGCGTTTTGGTGTGATTCCGGGTGTAACAGATAAGAATTATATTACGAACAGTTATCATGTTCATGTAACAGAAGAAATCAATGCATTTGATAAGTTAAAATTTGAGGCACAGTTCCAGGAGCTTTCACCGGGTGGTGCGATCAGTTACGTAGAAGTTCCAAATATGGAGAATAACTTAGATGCGGTTCTTTCTGTAATGCAGTATATTTATGATAACATCATGTATGCAGAGTTAAATACGAAGAGTGATTATTGTCAGGAATGTGGTTATTCAGGTGAAATCAGAATCGTAAATGACGAACATGGCAAATTAGTTTGGGAATGTCCAAGCTGTGGCAATAGAGATCAGACACGTATGAGCGTTGCAAGACGTACTTGTGGTTACATCGGAACACAGTATTGGAATCAGGGCAGAACACAGGAGATTAAGGAGCGAGTATTGCACCTTTCTAATCATACAGTTCGTTGTTAGGTCAATTTTATATCAGAAATAAGAGTGTGCTGGTTTAGTTTAAATCAGCACACTTAAGACTATATAGGGGTAAAATTATGCATTATGGAGAGATTATTACAGCAGATTGCGCAAATGGATTAGGTATGCGTGTCAGTCTTTTTGTCAGCGGCTGTACCAATTGCTGTAAAGGGTGTTTTCAGCCGGAAACTTGGGATTTTTATCATGGTCCGGAATATACAAAAGAAACGGAAGATTTTATTATCGAGGAACTGAAAAAGCCTTATTATAGAGGTCTGACTATTTTAGGGGGAGAACCTTTTGAGATAGAAAACCAGACAGAAGTAGCCGCATTGATTAGACGTTTAAAAGCAGAACTTCCGGAGCGAGACATCTGGATGTATACGGGATTTCTTTATGAGGTGGATTTACAGCCGGGTGGCAGACGTTATACAAAGGTAACCGATGAGATTCTCGATAATATAGATGTTTTAGTGGATGGAAAGTTTGAAGAAGATTTAAGAAATCTTATGTTGAAGTTTAGAGGTTCGGAGAACCAGCGCATTATCGATATGAGAAAGACGAGAGTGGCAGGTGAAGTGGTACTTAAGACTCTAGAGTAAAAGGATAATAAGATTATGATGGAAATAATGCTGTTTCCGCTGTTAATAGGAAATATAATATTACTTTTTATAGGTTTATATAATAATTTTATATATTGGGGAAAAGAGCAGAAAAGGGCACTTCGTATAGGTACCTTGTATCAGTCTATTCTGAATGAAACACAGACTGCTGTAATCGCACATGATATAAAAACAGGAGATATCCTATACGCAAACGATAAGCTGAAATCAATTTATGAGATAACGGGCGACATTAAAAAGTTGGAATCGGATTCTTATTTTATGCAGGAACGTGGAAAAAAACATTTGGATCTCGATTATGAAGCATTGCGTAACGGTGCCAGCAATGAGGCGATCGAATACCATGATTCTGGTCGTATTTACCAGGTTAAGGGGAAGATTATTGACTGGTATGGACGGGAAGCATATGTAGAATATATGTTTGATGTGACCGATAGTAAGCTTTTTAGTGAGCAGTTGCAGCTTGAACATGCGGAATTGCAACGTAAATATCAGGAAGAGATGCTTTATCGGGAAAAGGCGATTTCGGATGATATTATTTCGTCTAGCCGAATCAATCTCACCTTAGGATATGTTGAGGAGATGCGTGTAGGTACGAAGGACGGTTATGAACAAAAGTATCCTCATGCATTAGATTTGTTTTCACGTTTGGACGCATTTACGAATCAGGTGTGGTTGACGAAAGAGCAGAATATGAATATGTCTAGTCCTATTATGCTGAATCGCTTTATGAAAGGGGAACGGGCTTTTTCAGAAGAGTTTATGGCGGAATTAAAAGATGGTAGACATGTATGGCTGAGGGCGGAGACAAAGGTTGTAAAACGACCGGAAACAGCAGAAATCATAGCATTCTGTTATAACAGAAATATTACTAGAGAAAAGATTCTGACCGGTATTTTAGAACGTATCATGGAGTTTGATTATGATGAGATTTTTACAGTAGATTCATTAAATGGTCAGGTTACTCTTATGGCATCCGGGCGTTATGTAATGGACGAGCAGATGGAAGAGGGGGATTATGTACAGGAACTTACGAATTTAAAATCTCGTGCAGGTTCTGAAACAGATGCAGTAAAAATCGAGTCTGAGTTACAGATTGATAATATATTAGAGAATTTAAAAAAACAGCCGGAATTCATTACAGAAGTATCGTTGATGTCTAAAAACGGGAAACCGAGATTAAAACAGCTTCGTTTTGTTTACTTGAATAAAACACTGGGTACATTGCTGTTTACCATAACCGATATAGAAGAAATGGTACAGGCTGAAAAGAAGAAGCAAGAAGAGTTAGAGCAAGCACTACAGGTGGCAGAGGAAGCAAACGCTACAAAATTGCGTTTTCTTGCAAATATGAGTCATGAGATTCGAACACCGATGAATGTAATCATTGGTCTGGCATCCATTATTCGTGAAGAATCAGGAAATCAGCAGAAGGTATTAGAGAATACAGATAGATTGGAATATACGTCGAAGTATCTGCTGACGTTGTTAAATGATGTGTTGGATATGGCACGAGTAGAAACCGGAAGCGTTATGCTAAATAAATATGAGTTTTCAAGGGAAGCTTATTGGGAAACAATCAATACGATTGCTGAGTCACAGGCAAAAGCAGCAGAAGTGAATTATGTTTTTGTGGATGAAAATGGTGGTCAGGATAGGTACCTTGGAGATGAAGTGCGTTTGCAGCAGATTTTGATAAATTTGATTAATAATGCAATTAAATTTACTCCAAAAGGTGGAACGGTAACAGTACGAAGTAAGCGGATTG
Organism: Roseburia sp.; assembly: GCA_017547315.1. The sequence continues at coordinate 13,131 of JAFYQA010000009.1, forward strand.
AAACTGTAAACCAAAGGGTAAGATTGCAAATGCAGGTGGAGGACACCGGCATTGGTATTTCAAAAGAGTTTTTACCAAAGGTATTTCAAGTATTTGCACAGGAACATGATGCAAGCAATAGTTCTTATGGTGGTAGTGGTTTAGGACTTTCTATTGCGCAAAATTTCGCCAGAATGATGGGGGGAGATATTACCGTAGAGAGTGAAGCCGGAGTAGGAACAACATTTACGGTAGAAGTATGGCTGGACTTAGCTTCAGGTCGAAAAGTGGAAAAGAAGGAAACCGTCCAAGTGGAAGAAACAGAGTTTTTTGCAGGAAGATGTATTTTGTTGGTAGAGGACCATCCGCTTAATACGATTGTAGCAAAGCGACTTTTAGAAAAACAAAAAATGGATGTCATTCATGCAGAAAACGGAAAAGAGGCATTGGATATATTTGTACAGAGTAAAGAGGGCACGTTCGATGCAATTCTTATGGATGTACGTATGCCAGTGATGGATGGAATTGAAGCAACACAAAAGATTCGTGAGCTTGAGCGTACAGATGCAACAACAGTTCCGATTATTGCAATGACAGCCAACGCTTACGACGAAGATAAGAAGCAAACTTATGACGCAGGCATGAATGCCCACCTTGCAAAACCAATCGAACCACGCATGTTGTACGATACCTTAGCACAACTCTTTTGATATATAAGGTGTTGTTACCCAAATAAGAGATTTGGTACAATAAACTTTCGTTTAGTGAATGATTCGTGGCTCCCAGAACATGGAGTATTTCTTTTGGAAACTTAAATAAAGTGCCAAACATTTTAGAAAAGATATTTTTGCTTGTTCTGAAGAAATGTTTAGAAAGTCTTTTTGCAGAATGCCGGAATAACGTTTCGTGTCCGCTAATGCGTTTCACAATTTTG
>JAFYQA010000151.1 GCA_017547315.1 Roseburia sp.
CAGTCTACTTCTACAGACGGCTCTGTGAATGGGAAGTAAGAAGGACGAAGACGTGTCTTTGTTCCTTCGCCGTAGATCTGTTTTACAAACTCATCCAACATACCCTGTAAGTCACACAAGTTAATACCTTTGTCTACTACAAGACCTTCCATCTGTGTGAACATTGGTGAATGTGTCGCATCATCGTCAGAACGGAATACTTTACCAGGTGATAAAATCTTGATTGGTGGCTGTTTTTTCTCCATTACATGAACCTGACCTGCTGAAGTCTGTGTTCTAAGTAAGAACTCCGGTGATAAGTAGAAAGTATCCTGCATATCACGTGCCGGATGATCCTGAGGAGTATTTAAAGCTGTGAAGTTATAGTAATCAGTCTCGATTTCCGGACCTTCGAAAATTTCAAATCCCATACCTGAGAAAATATCGATGATTTCATTACGAACCAACGTAATTGGATGTAAGTTACCTTCTGTTGTCTTAGTAGCCGGTAACGAAATATCAATCTTCTCTGCTTCGTAGCGTGCCTGTAATTCTTTGGCTTTCATTTTCTCATCAAGACCGCCTAAAAATTCCTGCGCCCATACTTTTAATTCATTCACACCCTTACCATACTCAGCCTTCTGGTCGTTTGGAATGTTCTTCATTTCTTTCATTAAAAGACCAATTTTACCGGTCTTTCCGTCTAAGAATTTCTTTTTGAATTCATATACTTCTTTAGATGAATTCAGTTCTTCTGCTCCCGCAATGATTTCCTGCTTAATTTGTTCTAAATTTGCGTTCATCTTGTGCTCCCTCTTCCTTTTTAATTTTAATTAACTTCTTGTTCCTAGTGAGAAGCACAGCTCGATTCCACTTTATTTCTTCTCACTAGGAACAAAAAAATCCCTTGTATGTCTAGACATACAAGGGACGAAAATTTCCGCGGTACCACCCTGCTTCTTTTCTATAATTTCTATCTCAGCATTTATAATTACTATAAAATACATCAACATACTTTTTTCAGAAAAGCTCTCGATATGCGTAACGTGCACAAACGTCATCTGCTACTGAAACATGAATATTCTTCACAAATGCGGCTCCTGTGTGAAATTCGATTCCTACCTTACCTTAAGGGAACTTTCAGCCGGTGATTCCCTCTCTCTGAAAAAAGTATAGTCCTCTATGGCTACTGCCTGCACATTCATTGCCTTTTTCTTTTAAAATCTTTTGCTATTTTAGCATAATTGCTCTAAAACTTCAAGCATTTTCTATCTTTTACCATGAGAAACATCTTGCATTCGTCCACATACGATTGATGCGTGCATTTTCCTCAGGGTCAAAATAATCCATTACAACACAATGCTCCATGACATCTTTCGTCGGGTACTGTGCAAAAAGCTGTCGTCTGGTCTGACTTTCTACCGTAGTAATATAATAAGCATCGCTTTCTTCATCACCAAAGAAATAGCCGATTGGGTATTCAACTAATGATTCTTCCGCATCTTCATCTGCGCCATAGCACCAATCAATATACTGCAAAATAGTATCATCTTCACCACCAGAAATTACAGATGTGTAACCGATATAATTCATATTTCGCACTGCATTTTCCGATCTTGATACATAGTTAATAAAAGCCTCCGCAGCAATTTTTTTATCTCTGTCCTCAGCAATACCGGCACGAATCATACACCATCCGTCAAACCAAAGGTTCGTACCTTCTTTCGGTGCAGAATAGCAAAGTTCTACACCGTCTTCTTCTGCCTGATCTAAAGTATAAACGGCATCACCTGACCACTGCTGATTCGCAACCACTTTGCCAGTTACCATATCTGCTTTACCACTGTCGGTCTCAAAAGAATATACATTATCTTTAATATTACTTAAAATACCCTCTACTGCATTCACTGTATCTGCATCTGTTGCATTTAACAGCTCTGATAAGTTTTTTAAATAATTCTGTGCAGTTAAGAACTGCTTAGAATTGATAACTTCCTCATTCAAAATACAGCTTCCTGCAAAATAAGCATCACGAACACTGTCTTTAATCGTTACTCGTTTTGTAAATTCTTTTGAAAGAAGCAGATTCCAATGTGCTGCATCCTCTGGCGAAACAAATTCCGGATTATATACAATGCCCAAGGTACCCCACATATATCCTGCCGCATATTTACTCAAAGGCTGATCATTGATGGAAAGTTCATCAAATACATCTTTGATATATGGTGATACGCCTTTACTATAATAATTCTCCTCAATAGAAGTATCATAAAAATCATTCGAAAATGGTTCTAATAATCCTTCCGCCATTAACTTCATAATCATATATTCGGATGGACATACCAAATCATAAGTATCCCCCATCGTCATCTGGTTATATAATTCCTCATTTGTACCAAACGTAGAATACTCTACTCTTACATTCATACCATAAGTCTCATAAAACCATTCTTCAAAATCTTCGATGATTCCCGTCTCTGAAAAAATCACTCGTCCATCTTCTAATTCGATTTCTTCGCCTTCTTCCCAGTCACCTTCATCAATATACTCTTCCCAACTATTCACACGCAAAACAATGACACTGTCATCTTCTTTTCCACAGCCGGTGAGAGTAAGCACCACCAATAGGCAGGCGAATAACAAACATTGCATTCTCTTCATTATTCTTCCTCCACTTCCGGTAATTTATTTGCTGCAACAGTCATAAAAACAACCAATACAAAGATGA
>JAFYQA010000152.1 GCA_017547315.1 Roseburia sp.
AAATGCTTGCATGTCAAGCGGGAAATTATTATAATATTTTTAGACAAATGAGAAAAATCGTCGATTAAGTTCGATATGATATAGGGAGGCTAAATCCTCTTCCCACCATAGGATTCGGATTTTGCTTCGCAAAACAAGGAGGATATACCAATGAACAATTATAAAATGAATACCAAATGTGTACAGGGTGGTTACACACCGGGCAATGGTGAACCACGACAGATTCCGATTATCCAGTCAACTACCTTTAAATATGCGACAAGCGAAGATATGGGTAAACTTTTTGACTTGGAAGCAAATGGATATTTTTATTCCAGACTTCAGAATCCGACCTGCGATTATGTAGCAGCGAAGATTGCAGAATTAGAAGGTGGTAGTGCAGCGATGCTTACCTCTTCCGGACAAGCAGCGAACTTTTTTGCATTATTTAATATCTGCGAATGTGGTAGCCATATCGTAGCGTCATCTTCTATCTATGGTGGAACATTTAACTTGATTTCCGTTACGATGGCGAAAATGGGTATTGAAACTACTTTTGTATCACCAGATTGTACAGAAGAAGAATTAAATGCAGCATTTAAAGAGAATACAAGAGCGGTATTTGGCGAGACAATTGCGAACCCTGCTTTAACGGTATTAGATATTGAAAAATTTGCAAAAGCAGCACATGCACATGGTGTGCCGCTTATCGTGGACAATACATTCCCAACACCTGTAAACTGTCGTCCGATTGAATGGGGTGCAGATATCGTTACACATTCTACTACCAAATATATGGACGGACATGGCGCAGCAGTGGGTGGTGCAATTGTTGATTCTGGTAACTTTGACTGGATGGCACATGCAGATAAGTTCCCGGGACTTTGCCAGCCGGATGATTCTTATCATGGAATCACTTATGCAGAGCGTTTTGGAAAAGAAGGTGCATTTATTACAAAATGTACCGCACAGTTGATGCGTGACTTTGGATGTACACAGTCACCACAGAGTGCATTTATCTTAAACCTTGGACTTGAATCACTTCACGTTAGAATGCCTCGTCATGTTGAAAATGGACAGGCAGTAGCAGAATTTTTACAGAATCACCCACAGGTGGCTTATGTAAATTATTCTGGCCTAGAAGGCAATAAATATTATGAACTTGCACAGAAATACTTACCAAATGGTGGCTGTGGCGTAGTTTCATTTGAATTAAAAGGTGGCAGAGAAGCAGCTGAAATCTTCATGAAGAACTTAAAGTTAGCTGCAATTGAAACTCATGTAGCAGATGCAAGAACTTGTTGTTTAAATCCAGCTACATCTACACATCGCCAGATGTCAGAAGAGCAGTTAATCGCAGCAGGCGTACCAAGCGGTTTGGTTCGTATGTCATGTGGTTTAGAGGATAAAGAAGACTTGATTGCAGACTTAGCACAGGCTTTAGAAGCAATTGGCTAAGTAATGGAAAATAGGAGGCATGTATGAACTTTTGGGATGTTGAAGTATGGGGCGGCATGAATGTGTTTGCTATGCTGCTGTTAGGGCTTTTAATTGCTAGTATATTAAAGAAGACATTTAAAGTATTAAGAGAATCCTTGATGCCGACAGCAGTACTAGGTGGTTTTGTGTTATTAGGTATCTCCGGTACATATATGGCGTTTAGCGGAAAAAGTATGTTCTATACCGATTTCATGGGTGGAAATGGTTTTGATATTTTAGAGACGATTACCTATCATGCATTGGCATTAGGCTTTATCGCATCTACGTTTGAAAGCTCAGATAATAATGCATCAGCACAGAGAAAAATAGAAATTTTTAATACCGGTATAACTACGGTAAGTACCTATTTGGTGCAGGCGATTACCGGTCTCGGACTTACGATTTTGATATCAAAAGTAATGACAGAGGTATTTCCTGCCGCAGGTATGATTTTACCATTTGGCTATGGACAGGGTACAGGTCAGGCGATGAACTATGGTAATATTTACGAGACTCAGTATGGTTTTGCCGGTGGCAAGAGTTTCGGTCTGGCGGTTGCAACATTCGGTTTCCTTAGTGCGAGTGTTGGTGGTGTATTGTATCTTTCTTGGTTGAAGAGAAAGAATCACCTGAAAAAGCAGGATCCGGGAAGTGTAAAAGAAGCGATTGAAAGAGCGCAGGGACAGGATGAGATTCCGTTATTTGAGAATATGGATACATTGACTGTTCAGATTGCATTTATTTTTGTTAGTTATATGCTTACATTTGGCATTATTTATGTCATTGGTGAATTGGTTCCTGGATTAAAATCGATTATTTACGGTTTTAACTTCTTAATTGGTGTATTAGTAGCGACTGGTATGAAAAATCTTTTGAATACATTGGAAGCTAAGAAAATTCTGAAAAAGCATTATGTGAATGATTTTATGATGATTCGTATACGTAACGTATGTTACGATATGATGGTTGTGGCTGGTATCGCTGCGATTCGTATGAGCACGATGAAAGGATATGTAGGAGTATTATTGATTATCTGTATTGTTGGTGCAATGTTAACATTTGCATATAACTGGCTCGTATCTCGTATTCTCTTCAAGGACTATGCAGATGAGCAGTTAGTAGGTATGTACGGTATGTTGACAGGTACAGCAAGTACAGGTATCGTACTTCTCCGTGAGTTGGACGTAGAATTTAAAACGCCGGTTTCTGATAATATGGTATATCAGAACTTCCCAGCGATTATCTTTGGTTTGCCACTTATGTTGATTGCAGCACAGGCACCGGAGAATCCAGTTGGAACGTTACTGATAGCGGTAGCATTCTTTGCAGTGTTGAATATTATTTTGTTCAGAGCACAGATTTTTGGAAAGAATAAAAAGAAAAAATAGGAATTGTAAGATGAGGGTGTCGCGCGGCGGCGCCCTTTTGTGTTGGTAAAAGTAAGGATAATATTTTTTGCGATAATATAGATATAAAGTGAAGTCTTGTATAAGTGGACAATACTTGACATATGTATCATTTGTATTATAATAAATAATACAAATGATACATATTTTTGTGTAAAGAAAGTCTCTGCGAAAAAGTAGGAGGTGGAGCATTATGATAATAAAAATTAACGATATGTCGGATATTCCGATTTATCAGCAGATTAGAAATCAAATCATTACAGGTATTTCCGAAGGTCTATTAGAACCAGGTGAGCAGCTACCGACAGTGCGTGGCTTGGCGACAGAAATTGGTATTAATTCCATGACTGTAAGCAAGGCGTACCAGTTGTTAAAACAGGAAGGATACGTGTATTCTGACCGTCGTAACGGGGTCTGTGTATGCAGGGATTTTGAGCAGAAGAAGCAGTTATCGAAAGCCAGCAACGATGAACTAAAGTGTATCATTGCTGAGGCGAAAGTCGGAGGAATGACCAAGGAAGACTTTTTGGAGATTTGTGAAAAGATGTTTGAGGAGGGGCAGTCATGATATTAAATATAATAATGTTGATAGCGATGTACCCGATGATGATGGCTGTGTGCTATTTTATGTATAACAGCATGAAACCGAAGAATGGGTTGGCATTTGGCTGCACGATATCGGCGGTGCGTATGAAGGATGAGACTTTAAAGGAAATCGAACGTCAATGGTCGGTAGAGATGAAACGCAATATTGTAATTACGGCATTGTTGCCAATTACAGCATTTTTTGTGCCGTATGTATCCATTCAGATGACCATTTGGACCGTATGGGTATTTGTGTTGATAGTATTGCTTGAGTGGCCATTTATCAAAGCCAATGCGAAAGTAAAAGACGTAAAGCGTGGCATGGGCTGGTATGACAAAGAGAACCCGGAAGAATTCATTGAGCTAAAAGCAGCAGGTGAGGTCAGACGAGTGAAAGTAAGCACGTTTATGGTGCCGGTCGTAGCGTCAATGCTTGCGGTAGCGGTTGTGTACGGTCTGACATTTGTGGAAAACGAAATGATTAAAAATGTGGGATATGTAAGGGATTTTGCCTTACTTATTCTGATGTTGGCACTTGCGAACGTATTATTTTTATGGGTGGCCCA
>JAFYQA010000153.1 GCA_017547315.1 Roseburia sp.
CAACACCAGGATTTTCTCCTGCCATTAACCCGACCAAATTTGCCAAACCATCTATGGCTGCCATTTTTTCTTTATCCCCAAGCAAGTATGCCACATTAGCAGCCTCTCGGATAAGCATGATGCGATCAAGGGTATCATCCAAATTTTCCCATTCTGTATTCTTTCCTGATATCACATACTCCATTTCATAGGACAAAAAATGATTTTCATTTATATTCGAGTAATTCGAAAAGAACTCTTCCATATAATCTAGTACAAGTAGTTTACGGTACCATTCCTTTTCTCCAGAAAAATACATGCTCCCTTCCTGTTTTTTCCTAGACTGCAAATTCTGCGTAATCATACTACCCTTTGCAGATATTCCCAACAAATCCTTAAATATCATATTTAATGTTCCACTATTTTGCATTTTTGTAGTATGCGTGAGTGCATTTTGCAATATGGATGTATCTGGCTTTGTTTTCTCTGCCTCTTCGGTTTCCTCTCCATCCTCCATCTCATTTTCGGATCTCAAAGCCCATTGCGACTCCACATCCTGTAACACTTTCTTTGCTGCTAGCACAGATTCTTCCACTCCTGCATTCTTCTTTTCTAATTCCTGTCCTTTTTGAAATTGTAAGTACAACTCCTTTGCCATTTGAAGTGGCATATTTTCTTTCTGCCTCTTAGCAATATAATTCAAAAAAGTCTCTCCCTTATCATCTGTAGCCAATGCATATCCTAACAATTGTGCTCCATCCGGCGCGACTTGCAATAAATTCATCCCCACCTTTTCCTGCAGCCATCCCTGAGTGCTACAGTTTGCCGTCATATGACTCTCTAAACTATCCGTCACGTATTCCATAGAAAAATATTCCGTACCATATGCACCATCTAAAAATAGCAATCCATACTGCTTCCATAAAAATGGCTGGTACTCAGCACAGACAGAATCCATTACTGTCTGTGCTTTCATAGTTACATAACTCTCTAATCCATATGTACGTGCAACTTCTAACAGCGCAAATAATAATGACGTAATTAGTAATAGTGACATCGCACAAAAGGGGGTAATACTTCCTCTTTTCATGCAATTTGCCCAGCTTTATTGGAAATTGTCCTAAAAATACCATTTACCAAATCCGTAATCTCCTTTTTAAAAATAATGACTAATCCTATTAACACGACCAAAATTAAAATCATTTCTACCGTTCCGATCCCCGTTTCTTCCTTCATAAACTCTTTTATACTTCTCATAACACATCTTCCTTTCTTAATTTATACCGCCTTGAAACGAAAGCATTGCAGGTACCATTATGATTACTATTATAATGCCTAGCATTAATAGCATCGGAAATAACAATTTTGTACCTACTTCTTCTCCTATTTGCTGAGCCATATTTCTTCTTTCTTCAAAAGCCTCTATCGATTCCTGTTCCAAGAGGTTGCATAACCGTTTGTTTCCCTTCTTTAAGTTTTGAACCAAATAACTACTGAGCTTTCGATATTTTTGCAATTCACAGCGCTCTCCAAATGATTCATATGCCTTAATCTCTCCTTTTCCACTATCAATTTCTCTTTGTGTGATTAACATTTCTTCATATACAACATGCACTATAGTTTGTCCTTTTGAACAATCTTCACAGTACTTAGTAACAATCCTTTTCCATGCTCCCTGTAATGTCATTCCTGCACCTAATAGTAATGCTAGCTTATTAACCATATCTGGGTATTCCCGCATTAATTGTTCTTTTCGTTTTTCCTTCTGCTCATTTTTTCGTTCTTTTTCTATCGACGGAAGTAAAACAACGACTAGCAATCCCAATAAAAATACTTGAATAGGAAGTTTTGACTTCTTCCTTTTCCATTCTAACGAATGTCCTTCTAACTCTTTCGGAAGCAATAAACTCTCCTCTCCCTCAACCTCACCGCTCTCTAATATAAGCGAATTTAGTTTTTCATTGAGCATCTGCCACTCTGTCCGTTCCTGTTTACATACAACAAAGCAAAATTCATGCACAATATGACTATCTTCACAAGTAAGAAATACGGTTGCCATTACCTCTTCTGCTTCTTCTATCATAGCCTCTTCGTTTATTTTTCCATCCACTGTGATTATGCTAGGATTACTAAATTTCCATTCCGCCAAAACTTGTCCTTCTTGATAATATTCCTCTATCAATACGGCATCTTGCACTGACTCTAATGACCTATTCTCTTTTAGAAACGTTTTCTCAATCTCTTCGATTGCTAAAGATAAATATCTGCTTTCCATCTCTTCCGTCAATCGTTGCTCTGGAACAATAATCTCTAATTCTGTTTGTACGGTTCCATCTATCTCAAGGATTAACTCTGTTTCATACTCACCATCACCTTTTTTGCGGCGGATCAAACTTCCAGCTTCTTTATCAATCCCTTCATTTTTCTCCACATAACAGACCAAACCCGTCAAAAAAAATACTATCCCCATTCCTAAAAGTATTTTTCTATTTCGACGCAATATCTCCATCATCCTCACACCCCAATTCAGACTTTAATATTTATCATTTTTCGTGCTAATATCAACGCACTAATATAACCACCCAATGCCGCTGTCATAATACACGCCCCAAAGAGATTTCCATAAAGTGGTGCCAGAAATTCTTTTGAAGTAAGATTCAGATATACCAGAAGTCCTACCGGTACTATATTCATAATCCGCTGCTCCATCTTTTTTCCAGCCAAAACAACCTCTATTTCCCGCTCCACTTCTATTTTTTGGGAAATATGCTGTATTGTGTTTTGAATGATTTTTGCAAAATCACCACCACTCCTTTTTGCAAATCGAAAAACCTCTGCAAACTCTATAATATCCTCACATCTACTTCGAAGCGCGAATTGATAAAAAACTTGTTCTACCGGTTGATTCATTCGAATTTTTGCGTTCATTACTCTCATCTCTTCTGCCATATGAGAGCCATTTCCGTATAACATTTCTAATTCTTTTTGTCCCTCCAACCACGCATTTTCAACAGAAAAACCTGCTATCAGGGCCACTACTACACTCTGCATTACTTCTTTAAATTGCAACAATAACGCTCTTTTCCTATTCTCGATCTGCATACACCTATAGTTATGGCGATATATAGGAAAAATAACGGCCCACGTCAAAAGTCCCCAAAAGCTCTTATACAACAACCATGCAACGCACGTTGCTAATCCTAAGGATATCCCTATACATCTTAGTTCTTCCTTCACAGATAGTTTGTATCTTCCATAATCAACACATTCCTGCATTCTTCAACTTCTCCTTATGCTGCAAACTTCCTGTCTTTTTAAGTTCGCCATATATACAACCATCCTTTTCTTCCAGCTCACAAAAACGGTACAGTTCGTTTAACACAATTTCTCCATTTTCATAAGCCAAAACCTCTGTAATGGATAAAACCTTCCTGCTTTTATCTCGCAGTCTTCCCAAATGCACAAAAATATCAATTCCAGAAGCAATCTGATTTCGAATAGCAGTAAGAGGTAACTCTACACTTCCCATCAATACCATCGTCTCTAATCGCGAAATCATATCTCTACAAGAATTTGCATGTCCGGTAGACAAACTTCCATCATGGCCTGTATTCATCGCCTGCAAAACGTCTAAAGCCTCACCACCTCTACATTCTCCGACAATAATCATGGAAGGACGCATTCTCAATGCTGCTCGGATTAAATCTCGGATAGAAATCGGTGTCACTCCGTCCATATTTACATTTCTAGTCTCTAACCTCACTAAATTCGGTTTTTCTATCAGTTGTAGTTCAGCCGAATCCTCGATTGTAATGATTCGCTCCTCTTTTGGTATGAATTGCGACAAAGCATTTAAGAATGTAGTTTTTCCAGACCCCGTTCCTCCGGAGACAAAAATGTTATATCTCGCTATGACCAACTTTTTTAAAAATTCTGCTGCTTCCTGAGATATCGCTCCCATCTCTATCAAATCCTGCATTTCATACGGCTTTTTCGGAAATTTACGAATAGAAATAGCAGAACCATCGATTGAAATAGGCGATAGCACAATATTAACCCTCGAACCATCCGACAATCTGGTATCTACGATCGGATTTGACAAATTAATCATTCGATTATTTTTTCCTACTATTTGCTGAATGGTGTCCTCTAACTTTTCTTTCGAAGTAAATGTTTTTTCAAACTCATGCAGCTGTCCATGCTTCTCATAGAAAATATGATTTACACCATTTACCATTATCTCTGTTATTTCATCATCATCTAAGAGTTCCTGCAAAACATCCAACTTTCGAATAGAATAAAATAAAAACTGTTCCAATTCTGTCCGTTGTGCCAACGTCAACATATATCTCTTCGCATACTGTCCACAATTACGCCTTATAATTTCTCTTACTTCTCCATCATCAATCTCTCTGCTTACATCAAACTCCGTCAAAATTTCTTCTCTTATCTCCTGCAACACCTCCTTCTCTATCATATTTTTGACCTCACAAAATCACCAAATTCGCTCCAATCAAGCTGTTCTAATAAGCTCATTCCGCCACAAATAGTATTTATATGTCCGGGTAACTCCAATATCTCTATTCGTTCCCGCAGGCTATGCTCAGAAGTCCGCTCTAGGTACAATTCAAATTGCTTTCGTTGTGTCTCAAATAAATAACCTCTTTTGTGGATACAAAAAACTCTTGTACAAAATGACAGTACCCCAGCTAAATTTTTCACATTTGTTCCAATATCCAAAACAACTACTTGAAAATCTGTATTCTCTCGAATCCATTTCAGTAATTGCATAACATCTGCACTACAAAATTCTTGTATATTTTCCGGATTTATAAACGGTGCAATGTAAGAAAACATTCCAGACTCATAAATACATTCCCGTACATATTCCCTTTTATCGTTTCCCTCTCTCAATTGCAAAACGATATCTCCAATATCATATTCCGGTTCTCCAAAGATATCTGAAAAACCAGAAAAATCTAACAAGTTTACATAAAGCACTTTATCCTTACGTGCCACGTTCTTAGCATATAGCATCGAAAATAATACTTGCATTTCGTGCCTTATAGGCGAAAACACACCAATTACTTCCAATTTGTCATGTACAAACTGAACCTTATTATTTTCGCGTTTTCTATCCGTCATTAACTGTATCTGCCTCGTAATCCCATCCATCGACTGGTATTTTGAAACATATATCACTCGCTCCTCTAGCATCTCGCTAGATTCCCTCACATAACTTGGTACATACTCCGTTAGTACCAAAACCGGTACACATTTTTTCTCTACCTTACTCAAAACCTCCTCGTATCCATTTCCCAATACCACTAAATGAAATGTTTCTTCCTCCAATGCCTCATGAAAAAAAGATACATTCGTAAACACTGCGAGCTCTATCTCAGCAGCTTTATAACTCATCAAATAATCTGCAAATCGTTCTCGATATCCTTTGTCCATATCGAAGATTGCGACTCTTGTTTTTGTCATATGCACCTCCAGATAATAATCAAATATGCAATTAAAATTGCTGGTGAAAAATGAATTTGAGTTAATTCTCCAAGTTCTCTTTTTAGAAAAATAAATTGATACACTTTTTTCCCTATACCCAGCAGTGCCCCGACGCAAAATGCCAACACCATCAAACTCAGCAATTGCTCTGTGGATATAAATGCTCCTAACATGGAAAATAACTTGATATCGCCTGCCCCAAGGACACGCAGTTGAAATAAAAGATATAATAAGATAACCGGAATAAAGATATTCACTACAAAGAATAAAACACCCATATATCCTTCCGTCATAATTCGGAAGAAAATCCCTAATACAAGACCCAGAACAATCAGCCGGTTACTGATTCTCGTCTGAGTCATATCCGTATATACTGCACAGATCAAAAATCCGCTCAGTATCAGATACACTACATTCAACTCACCACCCCTTTTGTTTGTAACCCGGATTATAGCAAGCACATTTTTGCAAGTCCATATTTTTTTGCCTTGCCTCCAACGATTTGGTAATATCTCACAAATTCTGTATCGCCGAAATTAGAAAAAGTAACGCAACCCCAGGAAAACCAAGGGTTCCGGATGTCAAAAGACTCCAAAAATTGAGCCCGACAAATATTTCTATTCCCTTCTGTACAAGCAAATTATTTACCCACAGAATTACCGTCGCTCCTAATCCCGCACGCAGCAGAAAATCTAAGAAAAACCGCATTTTCTGCCGCAATAAAACGATAACTAAAACCAGTCCGCACGCCCCCATTAAAATCTGCATCGCTAATACAGTATTCATACCATTTCCTTTTTCTTTTATCCTATGAAAATCCCTCTAAAACTAGCACCTTTTTTCTTTTCAAAAAATTTTTTGTATACTTTTACCATATAATGTCTATACTTATAACAAAAATAGAGAAATCGGGGATAAGGTTATGATTCGTATTTTCCAAAAAAATACCAATGAAGATACGTATTACACGTTATTAAAAAAAGACCTGCACCAGACTGCCCAAGACCTGCAAGCAGCCTACAATAACTTAGAAAACGTAGTAGAACCGGACTTAATCGACTGTTACATCTACGAACTAAACTCCGTACAAATGCGATACAAATTCCTTCTTGCAACCATAAAAAAAATGGAGGAAAGCCTTCCGTAAGGGAGGTTTTTCTCCATTTTTATATTCGTCATTTTATACAAAAAATCCTCTGGATGGATTCACATCCGAACTGCTATTCACATCGCTACGGCCGTACGTGTACCCTGCATATACCTGCTCTGTATTTTGCATCAACACCGGGGACTTATCCGTTTTCGCAACCTGTACAAAACTCTCATAAAGCATTCTTAACAAAGATTCACATTCGATAATCTCCGTTTCACTGCGTTTATAAATCGCTTTTGCCAACAATTCCTTCCCATAAGAATAAATCCGGCGTAACTCTAGCGATAAATCATAAGCATAGTTCAATGTCTCCATCAACTCTGTAATACATTTCTGCGCTTTTCGAATCGCCTGCTTATATTCATCCCAGCATTCTTTTTTTAATGCACATTTCGCATCTGCAAGATATGCAAAAAGAATCTCGTAAGTAACAACCGTTAAACCTGTACGGTTACTTAATGTAATTTTACTGGTAAATTCCTGTATCTGCTCTTTTTGCATTACAACACCTTAACCTTACTGTAATAACTGTAAAACCTGCTGTGGCATATCATTCGCCTGTGATAATACAGAGATTGCTGCCTGATTTAATACATTCTGCTGTGTATAAGTAGTCATCTCCTGTGCCATATCTGTATCTGTAAGACGGGACTGTGCCTCTGTCATATTTTCTTCAAACGCATCTAAGCTTGCAACCGAATAATCTAAACGGTTTTCATAGGCACCGAGTTTGCTTCTTGCACTAGAAACCGCATTTATCGCCTCGTCCAAACGAGAAATGGCTTCACTTGCTCCACCCATCTTAGTAACATCAATATCATCAATGTATAAACTTTCAGAAGAAACTTCCGGTACACTGATAACCATATTCTGATTCTCATTCGCACCGATATGAACGGTCATTGTACCGATATCTGTTACTTCTAAATCAATTGCACCTGTCGTAAATGCTTCGTCAATCAAGAAGCTCATTTCAAAACCTGCATGATCTGTAATAATTACTTTATTACCATCTGTACGAGCTGTTGCTGTATCGCTAAACTCAGATACTTCTGGAGACGCAGATTTTTTTGTTAATGTTACCTGTGCATCACTTCCGGTCTTGAATTCGGTCTCATACTGGTTGGTCTCAGAATTTAATTTCACATTTGTAAAACCTAAATCCTTTGCAAAATCTTCACTTGAAAATTCTACTTTCAAAGTTGCCGCCTGACCATATTTCTCTGTAGTAAATACTAACGCACCCGATGCGTCTTTTTCCAAAGTTGCTCCACCAACTTCTGCAGCTTTTCGAATCTTTTCGTATACTTCTGCAGCTGTATCTGTCTCTTCAACATCTACACTATATCCATTTACTGTTACGCGTCCGCTTGTTCCCGCCTGAGTCGTTCCTGTCGGATCTGCAAATGCAGTATTCGCGTCTCCTGTAATCACAGCCTGCTCTGCCTCTGCAAGTACATTTACCTGATATTTGCCTGCACTTACTGCATCTGTTGTACTGATTCTGCTTACATTATCCGCATATACTCTTGCACTCAAAGAACCATCTAAAAGTGGCATCTCATTGTATTCTGTATCTCTCGAAATACGATTCACTTCTTCTTTTAATGCATCTATTTCATGCTGAATTGCCTGACGATCTTCTAACCCATTTGTATCGTTCGCAGCCTGAACCGCCAACTCTCTCATACGCTGCATAATACTACTTGCTTCATTTAACGCACCATCTGCAATTCGGATTGCTGCCATCGCATCCGAAGCATTATTAGAGGCTCTGTCCAAACCTGCAATCTGTGCACGCATCTTATTGGAAATTGCCATACCTGCTGGATTATCTTTTGCGTGATTAATCTTTAATCCAGATGAAAGGCGTTCGATTGAAGCAGCCATATTTCCTTCAATATGAAGTAACTGTTTATTTGTAATAAATGCCGGAATATTCGCGTTAATTTTCATGTTCTTCTCTCGCTTTCACTGCGTCCCTGCTAATTTAAGCCATCCGTGGCTTTTACTGAAAAATATATCGACACAAAAACAGGATTTCCTTAGTAAAATTTTGCATTACTTGCATTCTTTTAAAAATC
>JAFYQA010000154.1 GCA_017547315.1 Roseburia sp.
GAATTCGACGATATCAGTGCTCCCGGCACAGATGTAATCAAAGCCAAAGCAGAGATTGAAAAGACGGTAGACATTATCAACGAAGCTTTTACTGAGCTTTTAAATAAACTTTTCCAAGCAACTGTATTTGATGTTACCGCAGATGCTCAGGTACTTCAAACCATGTTAGCAAAAGAAGGCTTAACTAAAAATGATTTTTCGGAGGATAAGAAATGAGCAAAAATTTAGATGAAATGTTAAAGGAAGCTCCAACGCTTACGTTTGAACCATTCCCAGAAGAAAAAGAAGAAATTATCGTTTCTGAACCAACTGCCGTAGTGGAAGAACCAGAAAAATTAGAAGTCATTCTCTCACCGGAAGAACAGAAAATGGTCGATGATTTTGCAGCACAGATTGATTTGACCAATACGCAATTGGTAATGCAATACGGAGCAGGCAGTCAGAAGAAAATCGCAGATTTTTCAGAAACAGCATTAAACAGTGTCCGTACCAAAGACATGGGAGAAATCGGTGATTTATTAACGAACGTTGTAGCAGAACTTAAAAACTTCGACGAGGAAGAGGAAAAAGGCTTCTTGGGCCTTTTCAAAAAAAACAGCAACAAACTTGCTAATATGAAAGCAAAATACGACAAGGCTGAAGCGAACATCAATAAAATCTGTACAGCTATGGAACAGCACCAGATTACCTTATTAAAAGATGTCGCTATGCTTGATAAAATGTATGAGTTAAACTTGAACTACTTCAAGGAACTTTCTATGTACATCCTTGCAGGAAAACAAAAATTAACCCAGGCTAAAAACGTTGAATTACCTGCATTACTTGCCAAAGCAGAACAGAGCGGTCTTCCAGAAGATACCCAGAAAGCAAAAGATTTCTCTGAAATGTGTAACCGCTTCGAAAAGAAAATTTACGATTTAGAACTTTCTCGTACCGTATCTTTACAGATGGCACCACAGATTCGTTTAATTCAGAATAACGATACTGTAATGTCTGATAAGATTCAATCCACCTTAGTAAATACCATTCCATTATGGAAGAGCCAGATGGTTATCGCAATCGGCGTAAACCACGCCACAGAAGCGGCTGCTGCACAGCGCGAAGTAAGTGATATGACAAACGCATTACTTAAGAAAAATGCAGAACAGCTTAAGATGGCAACCATCGAAACCGCAAAAGAATCCGAACGCGGTATCGTAGACATCGAAACACTTCAGGCTACCAACCAGACACTTATCTCTACTTTAGATGAAGTGATGAAGATTCAGGAAGATGGTCGCCAGAAACGTGCACTTGCAGAAGCTGAATTGCAGAAAATTGAAGCCGAAATGCGCACAAAACTTTTAGAAATGAGTAAATAAACTTGTTTTGCAAATTTCTCAAATAGAAATATCAAAAAAAATTATCTCACAACATGAGAAAAAGAGCCCCACTGTATTTTATACGGATACCATATAAAATACAGCGGGGCTCTTTTTTTATAATCTACTTTATAAAATACATACTAATAAAGCTCTTATCTCACACAAATATATACTAAATATATTGCATAAATCACAACCATAATAATACCTTCTTTGCGGTCGATTTTCTGCTTTGTCCATCCAAGAATCCAAACAAATACACTCATCAATGTAAGGATTACAATATCAATCACGTTCTCCATGATAAAAGCGATTGGGCTGATAGAACCTGCAATACCAAGTACGAATAAAATATTAAATACGTTAGAACCGATTACATTTCCTAACGCCATATCCACTTCGTTCTTCTTAGCCGCTACAACAGAAGTAACCAATTCAGGAAGGCTTGTTCCACAAGCTACGATTGTAAGACCGATTAAGTTCTCGCTCAAACCAAAACCTGTTGCAATTACAACTGCACCATCTACTACGAAGTCGCCACCAAATTTGATAGCAATCATACCACCAACGATAAATACGATACTTTTCCAAACTGGAATGATTTCATATTCTTCTTCCTCAACCTGCTGTCCTGCAGCTCTTGCCTTTAATGCTGAACGCACCATAGAACCAATGTAAAGTGCAAAAAGTACTAATAAAATCACACCATCCATACGACCAACTGTCATTCCGATGTAACCTAATACTAACAACAATACACCACATCCGATAGAGAATGGGAATTCTTTTTTCAAAGTCTCTTTCTCAATTGGAAGCGAACAGAAAACTGCACAGAAACCAGACACAACCATTAAGTTAAAGATATTTGAACCAATTACATTACTAACTGCCAATGCATTCTGACCACTTAATGATGC
Organism: Roseburia sp.; assembly: GCA_017547315.1. The sequence goes on from JAFYQA010000154.1 coordinate 2,282, forward strand.
AGTTACACTAACCGCACATTCAGGAAGAGAAGTTCCCATCGCTACAATTGTCAAACCGATAATGATAGAAGGAACACGAAGTCTTTTTGCTACAGAAGAAGAACCTTCTACGAAAAAGTCTGCACCCTTAATCAAAAGCACAAATCCTGCCACCAGCACCACTGCTGCCCATAACATTTCCATCATAATTTTCACCATTTCCTTTCAAAAAACATTTCTTTTGTTTGGTTTCATGAAAAAACGTGACGATTTATTTTGTCACAAAAAATGAGACTCAATGTATACAAAACAACTACTTCCATCGGAAGAAACCACTTTGTACACATGAGTCTCATTCTTTAAGATTTGCCAGGTTGCCCTTCTCGATTGGACAGCCGAGGTTGTTGACAAATCACGTTCACACGCGAACTACTCCCTCATGGAGTCTACATTCTCTTTTTCATCGGTATCTGCCTGAGATACTCTTTGCAAATCATCATTCAGTGCTATCCAAACACGATTTGCCCTTAAGTACTATATAGTATAGATATTGCTTTGTCAAGAACTTCTCCAAAAATTGTACAAAACTAATTGCCGCCAAGTAATTCTAAAATCTCTTCTTTCGTAAAGGTGATATTATCCATACC
>JAFYQA010000155.1 GCA_017547315.1 Roseburia sp.
AAAGCATGTACATTATTGATGAGGACTTCATATATGGGAAAACAAGTTGATTATGAAAAGATTGAAAAGTCTGCAAAGGTACGGAAAAATGTGATCAATACGATTATTTATGTATTGTTGACCATATGGGCATTTGTAGTACTGTTTCCGTTTTACTGGATGATTTTGACGTCCGTAAAAAGTTATAGTTCTTACAACTCAGAGTACATACCTCAGTTAATTACGTTATCACCGACTTTGCAAAATTATAAAGATGCATTCACGATGGTTCCGTTGGGTGGATATTTCCTGAATACATTGATTTTTACAGTGGTTACGACGGTGCTCATGTTAATCGTTACCGTTCTTGCAGCGTTTGCATTTGCGAGATTAGAATTTCGTGGAAAGAATGTGGCGTTTACACTGTTTCTGGCATTGATGATGATTCCAAATGAATTGGTGATTATTACAAACTACGTGACGATTACCAATCTGGATATGCGTAATACGTTTATGGGATTGATTCTGCCATCCGTGACATCGGTGTTTTACATTTATCTGTTAAAAGAAAATTTTGCACAGGTACCGGATGAACTTTATTACGCGGCAAAAGTAGATGCGACTTCTGATTTAAAATATTTATTTAAGGTGTTGATACCGATATGCAAACCAACGTTGATTACGATTACGATTTTAAAGGTTATTGAATGTTGGAATTCTTATGTGTGGCCGCGTTTAGTGACCGATGAGGAGGCATACTTTTTAGTATCAAATGGTATTCAGGAGATTCGTGAGAATGGTTTTGGGCGTGAGAATATTCCGGCGATGATGGCAGCAGTAGTGGTAATTTCTGTGCCGCTGATGATTCTGTTTTTGATTTTTCATAAGAAGATTATGGAAGGTGTGTCAAGAGGAGGAACCAAGGGATGAGAAAGATTGCAAAATATTTACTGCTCCTTGTGGTGTTACTTTTTACAGGCTGTCATGGTTCAAAAGAACGTGTAGCATTTGAAGTGCCGGAGACTTTTGATACATCAAAAGAGTATGAGATTACTTTTTGGGCGAAAAATGATACCAATAAGACACAGACGAGAATATACGAGCAGGCGATAGCGGACTTTGAAACATTGTATCCGAATATCAAAGTGAATCTGCGTTTGTATACAGATTATGGACGAATTTACAACGATGTTATTACGAATATTTCTACCGATACGACACCGAATGTGTGTATTACTTATCCGGATCATATCGCGACTTATTTGACGGGAACGAATAGCGTGGTAGCGTTAGATGATTTGTTTACAGATGAAAAATATGGTCTTGGTGGCAGTGAGGTGCGTTTTGATGCACCGGTGAAAGAAGAGATTATTCCAGAGTTTTTGAAGGAATGTGCCATTGGGGAACATTATTATGCGATTCCTTATATGCGTTCTACGGAAGCCTGCTATGTGAACAAGACTTATGTGGAAGCGTTAGGCTACACGTTGCCGGATGTTTTGACCTGGGACTTTGTATGGGAAGTAGCGGAAGCTGCGACGAAAAAAGATGTGGATGGCAATTATCTGTTGAATGGACAGAAAGTTATGATTCCATTTATCTATAAGTCTACGGATAATATGATGATTCAGATGTTAAAGCAAAGTGGTGGCGGTTATTCTACGAGTAGTGGAGAGATACAGATTTTTAACGATATTACAAAACAGATGCTTTATACGGTGGCGGAACATGCCAAAACAGGAGCATTTTCAACGTTTAAGATATCTAGTTATCCGGCGAACTTTTTGAATGCGGGACAGTGTATTTTTGCGATTGACTCGACTGCAGGAGCGACATGGATGGGAAGTTATGCACCGCTTTCGGATATCAGTGAGGATAAATTTGTGGAATTTGAAACAGCAGTTATGCCAGTTCCACAGTTTGATACGGAACATCCACAGATGATTTCACAGGGACCATCCGTATGTGTATTCAATAAGGCAGATTCACAGGAGGTACTTGCGAGCTGGTTGTTTGCACAGTATTTACTGACGAATGAAGTGCAGATTGCTTATGCACAGACAGAAGGTTATGTTCCGGTTACTGCAAAAGCGCAGGGTTCCGTAGAATATCAGGATTATCTGGCTAGAATGGGCGAAGATAATGAGTTATATTATGATGTAAAAATCAAAGCGTCTAAGTTAGTATTAGATAATGTTGAGGATACATTTGTAACCCCAGTATTTAATGGTTCCGCATCCCTTCGAAATGCAGCAGGGCAGATGATTGAGAATACAACAAAGTCTGTGAAACGAAAAGAAGAAATCAACGATGCGTATTTTGCAGATTTATTTGAAGAAATGAACTCCTTATATCGTTTGGATCAGATAGATAATCAAGGGGGCGAAAAAGAATTAGGAGCGCTTCCGACAGAGTCGGTTGTATTATTGTCCACATTGGCAGTAGTATGGATTTTGATGGGTATATATGTGATTTATGGAGCAATAAAAAAGAAAAAATAATTGATTTATTTCCAAATTGCGGTATAATACATTTGTTTTTATAAATTGTTTAGGGAGGAAAACGATTATGAAGAGATTATTAGCTTTAGGTTTAAGCCTTTCACTTGTATTAAGCTTTACAGCTTGCGCAGGTGGAAAAGATGCAGGTAATGCAGCTAACACAGAAAACGTAGTGAACACAGAAGTGGTAGAAAGCACAGAAGAAGTTGTTGATACAGAAGTTGTAGCAGATGATGTTGCAGTTATGACTTATGCTGAATATGCAGCAGCAGAACTTGACAGCAAAGTTGTAGTAGAGACTTATGTACAGGCAAAACAGTCATGGTGGGAAGACAAAGCAACTGTTTATACACAGGATGAAAACGGTGCATATTTCTTATACGAAATGGCTTGTTCTGCAGAAGACTATGAGAAATTAACTCAGGGTACAAAAATCCGCGTAACAGGTTACAAAGCTGAGTGGGCTGGCGAAGTAGAAATCATCGATGCTACATTCGAAATCTTAGAAGGTAACTATGTAGCAACAGCTACTGACGTAACAGAATTACTTGGTACAGAAGAATTAATTAATCTTCAGAACCAGTATGTAGCTTTCAATGGTTTAACAGTAGAAGCTTCAAAAGATGCAGATGGTAATGATGTTGCATTCTTATATAACTGGGATGGTTCAGGCTCAGATGGTAATGACTTATACTTTAATGTATCATTAAATGGCCAGACATACACATTCACAGTAGAGTCTTACTTATGTGATAATACAACAGAAGTATACAATACAGTTAAGAACTTACAGATCGGTGATGTTATCGATATGGAAGGTTTCTTATACTGGTATGAAGGTGTTAATCCACACATCACATCTGTAACAGTAAAATAAATCGTTTGATGAGGTAAACTTTCGTTTAGCGAATGATTCAAAAGGGACCTGACACATAGATATTGGATAATTCTAATACCTATAAGTCAGGTCCCTTTGAGTTTTTGACGACGCGAAGTACATAGCGACTTTGTAAAATCCGGCCTGTTAGAA
>JAFYQA010000156.1 GCA_017547315.1 Roseburia sp.
ATTCCTTCATTTGACTTCAATGCTCTATACAGTTATCCATTATCCTGGCTAGAAATAACGATTTTAAATAACTATTGTAATCTTTATCGTCGCCACACTCCTTCTAAAGGAATTCTTTATTTCTACAAGGTACTGGAATACTGTGACAGTTCAGCATTAGATATTCTCGCCCTAAAACGTTTTTTTGCTGTAACTGTAAATAACTTAATTGGGGCCTTATATAGTCAAAAGCGTTTTTCAGAACTCACTGAATTAGACACATACTTTACGTCTCCTGCCGTAAAATGCTCCCTTCATCTTTATAGCACCATCTTGGCTAACTATGCACAAGCACTCGGAGAGACTTTACAATTGACCTCTTCTTCCTTAGCCCTGTATTATGCTTACTATAATTTATTAATAACAAACGACTCAAAAAATGCTAACCTTTTTAAAACCTTTATTTACAACGACTTTGGCATTAATTTAATTTAGCTCGCCTCTACCACCATCAAGCTCCTGCCCATATGGCACAACACTATCCACCGCATCGCTGCTTACATTCACCACAGTAAGCAGCATGCAAGCCATCATTACTGTAGCCATTACTCTTTTTAACTTATTTAACATATTCTTTTTCATTTGTTCCTCCATCCTGCCGTCCCATACGGCATCCTTTATCTTTTTTCGTTTCTACCACAGAAAACATCCCCTTGCTTTCTGCTCGACACTTATCTTACATGAAGTTTCACAAAATGAAAATAGCAAAATTGGAAATCTTTTTGTTTCCATTTATGTATATACAAGCAATTGTCATGTTACATTTTTCATAGAATTCCTCTGCACTTTTATTTTTGGTACTCCCCCCGGAAATGATTGATTGGGTGATAGCAGAGGCGGGCTTCTATACCACCTCTGCTATAGATTGATTATATGATATTTGCTTTTTCTAGAAATTCTTCTACAGAATCAGATTTTGCAGCAAGCTTATGCCATTTTGTCAAAATCTCAAGATTTACTTCTTGCATGATTTTTTCGCGTAATTCCTCTGAGACAGTTCCTATTTCTTCCAGAAGTTCTATGACAGATTCGGCTCTCCCGGCAGCTCTTCCTTCGGCCCTTCCTTCGGCCCTTCCTTCAATTCTTGCCTCTGCACGCACTTCTTCGCATATTTCTGCACATGCTTCTTCGACTTCTTCTTTAAAGAGTAATTCAAAATGCATATAGCACTCCTCCATTTCTCTGCTCACCTTCACATTTTGCACAGATTTTTGAAGTTTCCTCACAAATTCATCCTCAAAGTTTCGTTCACTTTCCAACAAGTCAGCTTCCACAAACTCCAAAAAATTTACTATGCTTTCAGATACGTCTTCTTTGTTTTTCCCTTTTGTACTCAAGAAGATACTCTTACTTCCATCCATTTGGTTCAATCCCGCTACTTCTAGACATTGATTTGCAAACGTATAGCAATATTTACTTTCTCCAAAAGGATCAAAATCACAGATAAATATTACATAGGTATCCGGCAGTTTGGTGTAGTCTTCACCACTACGAATCAATTCCATGTCTATCTGGCTGTGATAATATCTGGCTCTTTTTCCCAGTGCCTTTTTTCTGATAGCCTGCATCTCGACATTATAATGTGTGTTATGCTCATCTTTCGCATACACATCTAAGCGAACACCCTTATACTCCGGATGGTATACAATACTTTTCTCTTTGCTGACTTCCACACGCTCAATCGGAATCTGCAACACCATTTCCAGAAATTCTTTGCAGTTATCTTCGTCGCACATTACTGCGCCAAACATGAAATTGTTTTTAATGGTTAGTTCTTTTAATGTTTTTTTCTTCATCATTTCTTCCTCCGATAGCAGAGGAATTCTATATATTTATAGTAGCATATATATACTCACGTTTTCCAGTCCTTTCTTCCTTAAAGTTCTTTGACGCATATGTGTCAAGGAACTTTTTTCTTTATAAAAACACCTTCGTCTGTCACAACGAAGGTGTAATCTGCATCTCTATAAAATTTCTTTTCTCAACTGCTCTGGTGTCTTCATAGATAATAATCCCGGCGCTACATCGAATACTGATTTTGCACCGCAGTCGCCACCTTTTGCCATACGATATGCCGCTCTTGCATAAGCGATGAGTACGCTGGATGTAAATTCCGGATTGGAGTCTAACTTCAACGAATACTCAATGACATGCTTATTTCCACTCACTCCCGTCTCACCTGTACGGATAACAAAACCTCCATGTGGCATCTTGCTATGATTTGCTTTTAACTCTTCCTCTGTCACGAATGTCACTGTAGTATTATAATCTGCAAAATAATTCGGCATGGTCTTAATTGCTTCTTCAATCGCCGCCAAATCTGCCCCCTCTTCTGCTACTACATAACAGTCGCGGAGATGCTTGTCTCTGGTCGATAACTCCGGCTCACTTCCACTACGCACGCGTTCCACCGCCTCTTCAATTGGAACAGTGTACTGAATGGCATTTTTTACACCTGGCACACGGCGAATCGCGTCTGAATGTCCCTGACTAACGCCTTTGCCCCAGAACGTGTAAGTGCTTCCCTGCACTATAATAGACTCTGCATAAATACGATTTAATGAAAACATGCCCGGGTCCCAGCCCACAGAAATGATGCTGATGTTATTACCGGCTTTTGCTGCTGCATCCATTTTCTCAAAATATTCCGGAA
>JAFYQA010000157.1 GCA_017547315.1 Roseburia sp.
GCTAAACCATATCCAAGTCTTGCTCCATCCATGAAAAGATAAAGATTATTTGCCTTACATGCCTTATAAATCGCCTGCAATTCTGCTTTCTTATAAATCGTTCCTACCTCTGTCGGATTGGAAATATACACCATCTTAGGCTGTACGATATGTTCAAAACTATCATCTGCAAAATGTGCCTTAGTATAGCGGTCGATCATCTCTGCAGTCAGCTTTCCATCCGGTGTATCAAGTACCAGACACTTGTGTCCACAAGCTTCTAACGCTCCTGTTTCGTGTACATTGATATGACCGGTATTCGCAGTAATCACACCCTGATAATGCTTTAATGCAGAAGAAATCACTGTTACATTCGTCTGTGTGCCCCCTACTAAAAAATGAACATCCGCATTTGGTGCACCACATGCTGCCTTAATCAACTCTGCTGCATGTTTGCAATGTTCGTCCACACCATAACCCGGTGTCTGTTCCATATTCGTCTCTGCCAAACGTTCTAAAATCACCGGATGGCATCCTTCTGTATAGTCACTATTAAATCTAATCATTTCAAATCCTCTCATTCCTTAATATATTCCTTCACCACAAAATCCTATTATTCATACCCTATTCATTTTCTTCCATAAAATAAATCCGCGAAGCAAAGTCCTGGAATGGTCTAATCTCACTATTATAACCAGTACCAGCAAAAGCCTGTTTTAAATGTACGCCGCCATACATTAACGCATCACCATATGCTGTACAATCCTCTTTTTCGCCATCCAACTTCACAATCTTAGCAATCAGATTATGTACAACAGAATCCTGCTTGATATGTACCGGTGCAATCATATTCACAAGACTTCCAAATTCTTTAATATTGTATTTTAAAGAACGATTCGTAAAACGATATTCTACTTCCTCGTCCAAGCCTTTCGCCTTATAATAATCAAACTGCGTATTCGGTGCAACGAGTTTTTGCATTAAAAGTCCTACTGCTTTCTTCTGATCCGCTGATACGCATGTCCATTCTGTCAGATTACCTACTCCACTAGTTAAAACACTCGCACTTCCACGACTGCCTCCTACTTTTAACGCATCACACATCGTTCTACCGCGATAGAAACAGCCGTACTGCAATACGCTTCTCCATTTTTTATATAAAGCAATCTGCGCTTTAATGGCTTCCATATCTTCCTTGCTCATCTCACAGAAATTACACTCGTAACCTAATACGCCAAAGGCTGCCACATTAAAACGTGTCTCAATCGGTGTCATTCGCAATGTCTGGTGGTTCGGACATGCCGACACATGAGCTGTCACCGTAGACATCGGATAACCGTAACTATAGCCAGTCTGAATCTCAGCACGACACATCGCATCAGTATCATCACTCGCCCAAATCTGTGGGAAATAACACAAAATACCTAAGTCAAAACGATTACCACCGGAAGCACAGCCTTCAAATAAAATCTTCGGAAACTGCTCTGTCAACGTCTTCATCACACGATAAAGTCCCATCACATAACGATGTGCCACCTCTCCCTGACGTTCTGGCGGCAATTCTTTGGAATAATAATCCGATACAATACGATTCATATCCCACTTCACATAAGCAATGTTGGCAGAAGTAAACAAATCACTCATCACTTTGATGATATAATCCTGAACATCTTCTCTGCCAAAATCCAAAATACGCTGATTACGTCCTTCTGAATGTTCTTTTCCTGGGATATCCATCGCCCAGTCCGGATGTGCACGATAAAGGTCGCTGTTCACATTTACCATTTCCGGTTCTACCCAAATACCAAAATCAAGCCCCAGTGCGTTCACTTTTTGGCACAAACGTTTCACGCCACCCGGTAGTTTTTTCGTATTCACATACCAGTCACCTAACGAACTGGTATCATCATTTCGATTACCAAACCAGCCGTCATCCATAACGAAAAGTTCGATTCCTGCTTCTTTTCCTGCTTTTGCAAGATTTAATAACTTTCTTTCGTTAATACCAAAGTAAGCAGCCTCCCAGCTATTTAACAAAACCGGGCGCTCTTTCTTTTTCCAATAGCCTCTCACAATATGCTCATTTACAAACTGATGCATATGTTGGCTCATGCCATTATATCCTTCGTGCGAATAAGTCATTACAGCTTCCGGTGCTTCAAAATAAGCCTCCGGTGCAATCTCAAAACAAAACGACTGCGGATTAATACCTGCCACAAAACGAGTCTTATTATGAGAATTTACTTCCATTACTTCGTAATGATTACCACTATAAATCAGATTACAACCATAGCAGTCTCCGCTATCTTCTGTCGTATTCTCATGACTTAGCATCACGAACGGATTCGCTCTATTTGAAGAGATTCCTGCATAAGAACTATTCACATGTTTTCCAATATAAACCGGAGTATCCACACGGCGCATCTCTCTCGCCCATGCCCCGTTAAAAGTCGAAATCACATAATCTGCCGTCTCAAAATCAAGCTGTGTGCTCATAAGTCGGGTTAATTTTACCGTATTTTCACTCTGATTTAAGAAACGTGTACTTCTGGTAATCACATCACAGTCTGCATATACGTAATAATGCAATTCTAAGGCCAAATCCGCACTTTTATCCTTCATAATAATACACAGATGCTCTACTTCATTTTTCTCATCATAAGAGCCTGGAAGCGTCTCATACGCCTCTTTTCCGGTATTAATCGCAAAACTATCATAGACAAAGTCACAGGTATAGCTACCATCTGCATGAATCACTTCGATAAATGGCTCACGAATATCGCCTTTTCCGTAGGCAGACATCTCCAAACGCATATCTTCTAATGAAAAAGTTGTATGCCCCTTGCCGTAACTATTCGAACTTCCAGGTGGAAAAGCATGTTTTTCCACAAGTGCCGCAATACTTTCTTCCGTAATTGGCTCTCTCACCCTGATTTTTCGTCCATAGTACAAATGCTCTAAATGTCCCGACGGTAGCACATGAAATGCATATGTCGTATGGTCTGTCTGCAATATAAAAATTTGATTATTCTGTAAAATCATCCCTTTGTCCCCTTTTTTAAACACACTTCTCGTTATCTAAAATTCTAATCACACCAAGGTAACTTCCTAAAACATCACTTTACTTCGATTTCAAAATTAATGGAAACTTCCTTGCCCAAACCATAGCGAATCAGTAATGTACCATCTCCACTCTTACCCGTGGTCTTTACATAAGTGCCGCCCATGCCTCCTTGCAATGACACCACTGATGGTCCAATTAATGTAATCTCACCCTTCGTTTCAAACGAAACCGGGTCATTATATACCGGAAGTACATTACCATACTCATCCTTCGCCTGAATACGGATTAACGCCACATCGTAACTATTCTTCTCAACAAGTGTCGTATGGTCTGCTTCTGCGGTAAGCACGACTTCTGTCATTGGCTTTTTCCAAATGGTTTTATGAATCGTAGATCCATCGGTATCTACTGCTTCAAAACGGTATGTAGTCGCACTACCGCCCCAATCACCTACATATTTGGTGTACAAAGGCATTACCGATGCAAAACTCATGCGGTAACGTAATATCAGCCACGCAGCTTTCAATAATGTTTTTTTCGGAAGACCTGCCATGCCATATCTGGCATAGTCATTAAACAATTGTTTTAAATACGCTTCCTGCTGTGGCGGGAAACCTTCCTGCTTTAACGCATCTCCCAAATAGTCATCAATTAACAACGGCCCATGCGAAAGGTTTCTGTACGGTGATTCTTCCCTGCTGTATTCCCTTAAGAAACGGTCATTTTTGTACATACGAACATGCGCTGCATTTGTAAAAATATACGTCTCACCACGATTACATCCCGGATGTTCTCCAATATCCATGGAAGAACTCAACTCCAGTACCGGAATATTCTCTTGCTGAGATGCATACACTGCCGCTGCCAGTTTCGCATTACGAAACATATCCATCACGCCATGATAACAAATACGATCGCCACTGCCAAAATCCTTATGCGTATTATAATCAAACATACACCAGCCAAAGCTTCCTGCAATATCCGATTCACCAGCTACCGCATCTAACACACGCACATGGCGAAGTGCATGCTCTACGCGATGTTCTTCACAATCAAAAGTCTTGGTCGGATACATGTGACCATTGTATTCGCTAATCAAATATGGTTTCTTCTTATCCGAGGTCACTACTTCCTTTTTATCGCACCCATGCGTTTTTCCATCATGCAAAAAGTCGTTATATGTATACACATCTTCTAACAAATGACTCTTTTTGATACAACGCACACCACCTGTTTGTCTAGAATCATCCAGTTTATGTGCCATCTCATTCGTTCTAAGATAAAAAGCATCATCATCTACAGATTCATTAATGCGGACACCCCATAAAATAATCGATGTATGATTCCTGTACTGTAATATCATATCCCGCACATTTTCTACTGCCTGATTTTTCCATTCATCATCACCGATATGCTGCCATCCCGGTATCTCTGTAAATACCAACAATCCCAGTTCATCACATCGTTCCAAAAAATAATGCGACTGCGGATAGTGCGATGTTCTGACTGCATTTAATCCCAGTTCTTTTTTCAAAATATCAGCATCCAAGCGTTGCATAGACTCCGGCATTGCATAGCCTACGTAAGGATAACTCTGATGACGGTTTAAACCACGAAGTTTTCGCTTCTTCTCATTCAAATAAAAACCATCTTCCCTAAACTCTGCCTTCCGGAAACCATATCGGTTGAAACTGATATCTAAGACATTACCACCACTAATCAATTCCGTCTTAATCTCATATAACACAGGATGTTCTGTATCCCAAAAGCGTACATCGGAAAGCGCATAACACAACGTAAGTGTCCCGTTGCCAATGCCGCATTCTCCTAGAACTTCCCACTCACCACTTTTTTTATTTTTAACACTCTGTTTTACAAACAAGCCTAATTCTTCCTTGTTCACACTTACTTCTGTAATCAGCTCTGCCGTATGCTCCTTGAAAGAAAGAATATTGCTCTTAAAAAATAAATCAGCGAAATATACAGGCTCTTTGATATCCAGATAGACATCACGATAAATGCCTCCATAAGTCATATAGTCAATTACAAATCCAAACGGTGGTATATTCAGATTCTCCCTGCTATCCACGCGGACCGTCAGCAAGTTTTTTTCTCCATAACGTAATTTTTCTGAAATATCTATCGTAAAAGCTGTATAACCACAGTGATGACTGCCAATCTCTTCTCCATTCAGATATACCGTGCTATCATGCCCTATCGCATCAAATGTAAGCAGCACTGTCTTACCCTGCCATTCTTCGCCCGCAAAAAGGAATCTCTGGTAGCCAGAAACCATCTGATAAATCTGTTCATCAAAATAATGAAATGGTGTCTCTTTACAAGTATGAGGCAGGCGCACCTGTTGCATCTGTGACACTGCTCCCATTTCCCCAATCAACTCATTTGTAAAAGTTTCTGTAAACATCCAGTTATCATTAATATACTGTCTCATTTTACACTCCCCGTCTCTATCCCATTACCCGGTTTAGACCAAAAACATCTATGCACATTGTATCATTTTACCGTCTTGTAAACAAGGCAAAAAGGGCTTGGAGCAAAATTAATAATTTTACTCCAAGCCCTTATATTATTTCAAAATAGAAACTGCATCACTAATGGTCTTTTCGTATGCTTCTTTGCCATACTTATCGACCTCAGCTTTATTCTTCTCACCGTGTGTCAGACATCCTGCACCTCCGATACAGCCGCCTACACATGCCATACCTTCGATGAAGTTTGCATTCAACACATTTTTGCTCTTCTTGAGAAGTGCCATACGGCATTCTTCAATTCCATCGCAGACTGTTCCATTTAACTCGAACTCGATGTTCTGCTCTTTGATAGCCTGTGCAACTGCATCAGAAAGACCGCCGGAACGTGCAAAAATTCTACCAAAGTAAGATGCATTATCCAATACACTTTCTTCTAATGTTGCAAGGTCAATATCCTTACTATCAATCAATGCCTGTAATTCTTCGAAAGTCATAACTGCATCTACATATGGTTTTGCATGGTCGAGCTGTGCTTCACCCTTCTTAGAAGTACATGGTCCAATAAATACTACTTTTGCTTTCTCGTCTGTTTCTTTGATGTATTTTGCAAGTGCTACCATCGGAGAATCATTATGAGAAATAAATGGTTCTAACTCTGGGAATGCAGATTTAATATATCGTACAAACGCAGGACAGCAAGAACTTGTTAAGAATCCTTTTTCTGCTAATTCTTTTGATTCTTCTAATGCTACCATATCTGCACCAAGTGCAGCTTCTACTACGGTATGGAAACCAAGTTCTTTTAATCCGGTAATTACCTGACCTAATTTTGCATAATTAAACTGGCTGGAGATAGATGGTGCTACAACCGCATACACTTTGTATTTGGTGTTGTCCTGACTTCTCTTAATAAGGTCAATTACATTCAATATGTATGATTTATCCATAACTGCACCGAATGGACACTGGTATACACAAGCACCACACTGGATACATTTTTCGTTATCGATTGCTGCTACATTATCTTCACTAATTGTAATCGCCTTTACCTTGCAGGCATTCTGACAAGGACGTTTACGGTTTACAATCGCAGAGTATGGACATACTTTTGCACACTGACCACATTCCACACATTTTGTTTTATCGATATGTGCTACATGGTTATGGTCATAGGAAATGGCTCCACGTTTACATACATCTTCACAACGGTGAGCTAAACAGCCACGGCAAGAAGATGTTACTTCATAACCAGCAGCCGGACATTCATCACAAGCAATATCTACGATCTCAATTACGTTTGGATTATGCTTATCACCACCAATTGCGATTTTAACGTATTCACCTAAAATAGCACGTTCTTTATATACACAACAACGCATAGTCGCTACTTTTCCAGGTACAATTGTCTTTGGAATATCTACCAAATTCTGGAGAAGTGTATCTTTCCACGCATGACGTGCAACTTCACGTAATACTTTATATTTCAAATACTGAACTTTGGTATCAAATTTTATCATTTGCTTTTTATCATCATTACCCACTGTTAAAGTGCCTCAACTTTCAATTTATTTAATATGTTTTCCCGTAAGAATTCTTTGA
>JAFYQA010000158.1 GCA_017547315.1 Roseburia sp.
GAATTGCATTTTTCCGGAAATGATGAGGAGCAGAATTTAGAGGTAAAAATGATTCCGGCGATTCAGACTCACGCTACGACGAATTGGGTGGACGAAGCAGAACAGCAGCGTATCTTCGAGTTTATGGAAAGCATTTCTGTAAATGTCGAGATTGACGAAGATGGTATAGTGAGAGAACGGGCGACCGTGGAATAATATGGAAATGAAGTAATATAGATAAAAACAGGGTATCAGTAGATTTAAATTACTGATACCCTATTTATTAGAAATGATGATAGTTTAACGATAAAATAGCATGCCGTCCTGTTCCATACGTTCACAGTAACCCTGATCGTATAGGTATTCGAGACAGGAGAATGTTTTGGTTATAATGGATTTAACCGTAAAAAATTTCTCTACGTCAGTAGGGAGCGTATATACACCGTAGACGCGGAAAGCGATTTCCTGCACGGTTAAAGCTTCTGCACTGTTTGCAAGAACATTCTGGGTGGCAACCAGTTTTTTGCGATAACCTGAAAGAATTCGTTCTACAATTGGTTCCGAGTCTTTGAAAATTTCACCATGGGCAGGATAAATGGTATATCCGGCATAGGTGGTCTTAATCTCTTCCAAAGAATGGAAAAATTGAGATAAAAGATGTTCGTTTATATAGCTTGTACCAACAATCGGAACAATGTGAGGGATAATCTGGTCGCCTGTAAATAAAATACGGCGGGCAGGATCATATAATCCCATCTGCCCTAATGTATGTCCCGGAAGAGGAATCGTACGGAAGGTATAGTTTCCATAAATAAATGTCTGTCCGATTCTTAATGGGGAGTAAGTAAAATATCGAGTTTTAAACGAATCATTTTTTCCGATGTTCTGATAATATGCGTTAAATTCTTTATAGCCAGTGTAAACATCCGGTGTTCGTTCTGGCGTTACACCGACACGTTTTAATACAGCATTCTGTTCTTCAATTGCCTTTGGTCCCTGCCCATAGTAGAGACAGTCATACGGATGGCGGTCTTCGACGGGATTCATAAAAATGGACGCACCTTTGCTTTGGAGATATGCGGCAATACCAGTATGGTCGTGATGTTTGTGAGTTAAAAAAACATCCAAATCGGTAAGACGAATTCTCAAATCGGAAAAAATCTCTTCTAAGATAGCACGGTTTTCCGGTGTCTGATAACCGGTATCAATAAGCAGACTGCGTTCTCCAAGTTCACCTTTTATCAGATAGATATTGATTTCGTTTTTGCCTTGATATAAATGAATTAAATATGTATTTGGGAGTATTTCAGATACTTGTTTGTGCATTGCTTAATCCCCTTCTTTTCATTATAATAGAATTATAACAAAATTAGAGGGAATGCGCTAGATGGAAGTATAAAGTGTAAGCGATGTAAGAAGTTTTTTATACATCTGAATGCATGGAAGAAATGACTGGAATAGAAGGGGAGGCAGAGGACACGATGAGATTAACGATGTTAGGAACCGGCATGGCGGTCGTGAAGAATAATTACAATACATGCTTTGTATTATCAGAAGGGGAGAATCATTTTCTGGTAGATGGAGGCGGTGGCAACCGAATTTTGAAGATATTAGATGAAAAGAAGATTGCTTTATCGGGAATTCATGATATTTTTGTTTCCCATGGACATACCGACCATGTACTTGGAATTATATGGGTGGTTCGAATGTTAGGGCATATGATTACAGCAGGAAAATATGAGGGACATCTCAATATTTATTGCCATAAGGAATTGTCAGAAGGCATTCAGCAGATTTGTCTGGTTACGTTAGGTGAAAAGATAACAAAATTGTTTGGAGAGCGTATTCATTTTGTGATGGTGGAAGAAGGGCAGAAGGCTGTTATTTTGGGGTCTGAGGTAGAATTCTTTGATTTGGATTCTAAAAAAATGAAACAGTTCGGATTTGTTATGTATCGCAAGAATGGAGAACGTGTGGCGTTTTGTGGTGATGAGCCGCTTAGCGAAAAAAATGTTTTTCTAGTGGAAAAAAGTGACTGGCTGATGCATGAGGCATTTTGTCTTTATGGAGAAAGAGATATTTTTAAACCTTACGAGAAAAGCCACAGTACCGCGAAGGATGCCTGCGAATTGGCGGAAAAACTTGAGGTCAAAAATTTGCTTTTATATCATACAGAGGATACACATTTAGAGGAACGAAAAGCGTTGTATCTGGCAGAGGGACAGCAGTATTATAACGGTAATCTGTTTGTGCCGGATGATGGAGAAGTGCTAGAGATATAAAATAACTTGTAAAAAGAAGATGTGGTTTACATGAGTATGAAAAATGATATTTCATTTTTGATAACGGATGTGTTAAATCTTTATGAGCATCAAAGTACATTTAATCCCAATTTACCATTGAGAGGATTGTTGTATTTTGCAAACTTATATCGAAAACTGGTTGGAACAAGAAAGGACTTATATAGTGCAAAATTAATAGAAATTCCATGTCCGCAATTTGTAGTTTTTTATAACGGAACAAAAGAGGAACCTGAACGACATGAATTAAAATTAAGTGATGCATTTCCAAAGGTGAGTAATAAGAAAAATGCAGCTTTAGAATGTACGGCAGTTGTTTTGAATATTAATTTGGGATATAATAAAGTTATCATGGAGAGATGCAAGAAACTTAAAGAATATGCACAGTTTATTGCAAAAGTGAGAGCATATTTGGAACGCGGTTACGAGATAGAAAATGCTATAAATAAAGCAATAGAAGCGTGCATAAAAGAGGGGATTCTTGAGGAAATATTGAGAAATCACCGAGAGGAGGTATTTTCTATGTTGCTGACAGAATATGATGAACAAGCTCATATTGAAAATGAAAAGGAGATTGCATATGAAGAAGGCGTGAAAGAAGGAGAATCACGTTTATCGAAATTAATACAATTGCTGGTTAAAGAAAAACGTACAGAAGAAATCGAAAAAGCAACCTCAGATAAAGAGTACCGTGAAAAGTTGTATAAAGAGTATAATGTGAATTATTTATAGGAAAGAAGTAGGTAAGAGTTATTAGAAAAGATGAATACTTTTCCTTAATATGAAAGCAAAACAGAGGCTATTCAAAAATAAAATTTTGAAATAACCTCTGTTTTTTTAAATAAATCTGGTTACAGTAGCGGATTTTCCGCCCGCGCAATGAGCCTTGCAAAGCGTCTGTCGACCTCTGCTTGAATATCAGCTACGATGTCCGCATATTCTTCCTTAATGAGATGTTTCGTGCGACCCATCATAGCGAACCATTTTTCAATCGGGATTTTTTTGCCGTTTGTAATCGGGTTGTAGTTTAAGGTGGTAATGCCTTGTTCTACTTCATAAAGAGGAAAGTAGCAACTGTCTACTGCTGCTGCGATGACGCTTCGTTCGAGGTTTGGTTTGTCGTTCCAGTTTAGTGGACATGCGGAAATTGCTTTTATATAGGCTGTACCGAAATCTCTGGAATAGGCCGCTGCTTTAGCGGCTTTTTTTATGAAGTCAGTCGGATTTGATTCGGCAACAGTTGCGATATAAGGAATGTGGGTAGCTGCCATAATTTCCGGTGTGTCTTTATGGAAAAAAGTTTTGCCATACTGATTTTTTCCAAGGTGGGAAGTGGAACTTCTAGCACCCATTGGAGTGGAGTAAGACAACTGATAACCGGTATTCATATAACCTCCGTTGTCGTATTCGAAGATAATGACACGCTGATTTCTAAGGGCCGTTCCAAGAGCGGATCCCATACCGATATCCATGCCGCCGTCACCGCTGACCATTAAAAACGTAATGTCTCCTTCCGGATATTCGCCACGGCGTTTTAACTCCTGGAATGCTGCTTCGACACCGCTTAAAGTAGCAGCCCCGTTTTGGAACAGGTTGTGGATATAAGGGATTCGAAAAGCTGTCTTCGGGTAACCAGTGGTGATAATCATGCCACATCCGGTCTGAAAAAGAACCACCACATTTCCTTCAATTCCTTTTAATAAAAGGTTTAAATTAACCGGAATACCGCAGCCAGGGCAGGCACCATGACCGGGAGCAATTCGCATTGGCATAAACGTGGTATCAGAAAGTTTTCCACCAGTGACAATCATTTTTCGCGATTCACCGTCGTAGCGGCAGAACGTAATGCCGGGAGTTTGTTCGTCTTCCGTTAAAGGTGCAAAGTAATCTGGTTGTTTTTCTCCCAATAAGCCTTCTGTAATGCCGTGATATGCAAAGGGAGAAGCCTGCGGGTGCGTACATTCTTTTATAATCGCAAGGACATCATCTACAAAGAGGTCTTTTCCGCCGAGTCCATAAATGCGGCTTAAGATACGTGCGTGAATCTTACGGTAAAAAGCAGAGCGAACTTCTAGGGAGAGATTACCGCCCTCTGCACCGTAGCTATCCTGACGGTCTAAAACGATAATCGTTCGAGCTGCAGGAAAATAGTTAATCAATGTTTTCGGAAAAGGACGTAAGGATGTTAAGGTTACGACACCAATCCGCAAGTCCTGTTCTGCGCGAAGTTTATCAATTGCTTCTTTCGTGGTGTGATAAGAGGAACCGAGTACGATTAGCATAATTTCAGCGTCTTCGTAATGGTAGCCTTCTATAGTGTCATAGTGTCTGCCAGAGAGTTTTTCGTATTCAGAAAAAAGAGTAGGCAGGTAGGTGGCGGCATCCCGCATGGCGAGGTGCAGTTGGTAGCGGTTATTCATAACATCCGGTTCATTCATATAGGAACCGATTGTAATCGGATGTTTTAAATCAAGCAGAGAATAAGTGGGCTTTTTTTCGCCTAGAAAGGCTTGTACCACATCGTCGTCTTCAAAAACCATACATGTTTGTTTTTGGTGGCTTGTAAAGAAACCGTCAAAAGCAACTACAACCGGAAGATTTACTTTTTCTGCGAGTTTTAAACCTAAAATGTTTAAGTCATAGACCATCTGCGGTGAATGTGCAAAAAGGATAATCCATCCGGTATTTAGCATATACATAATATCGCTGTGGTCACCTTTGATACAAAGTGGGCCGGAGACCGTACGACAAGCCACGTTCATCACCATCGGAAAACGGGTGCCGGACTGTACTGGGAATTGCTCTAGAGCGTATAGCAGACCGTTGGCACTTGTGGCATTAAAAACTCTTGCACCCGCAGTGGAAGCACCATAGCAAACACCGGCGGCACTATGCTCGCCTTCAGCTGCGATTAAAGTAATATCATGAAGACCTTCAGCTTTCATGTTGTCTAAATTTTCTGCAATTTGTGTAGATGGGGTGATTGGATAGTAGCCCATCACATGATAGTTAATCTGTTTGGCGGCATACGCCGCCAGTTCATTTCCGCTTTCGTAAAGGATTTTTTGTTTTTCCATAGATTAATGATACCTTTCTGTTAAATAAGATTCGCCTGTGATGGATGCATCAGCACCGTGTTTGGTATATGCAAATTGATTTGTAAGCAAATTTTTGTTTGGCTGGTCAAAAGGTTTTTCGGGATAGTCTTTTTCTAAGGCCGTCACAAGTGCGTTGGTAGGACAGACTTCGACACAGCGCAGGCATCCCTTGCAGTGCGTATAATCCGGTCCCATATTTACCATACATTCTTTTTCTTTATAAATGCCTGGCATGAATTGAAAGACGAAATCCGGACAGGTAGAGTCACAAAGTCCACAGTTGATGCAACGATCCTTGATAAATAATGGAATATATCCTTCTCTAGAGGCGGACAAGTCGTTAGAAACTGTGCTGCCGATGCGGGGATTGATGCCGCCAATAGGAGCATTTTTGTAACCCCACGTATAAGAAAAGGCAGAAGATGTTTGGTTTTCTGATTTAGAAGAAATATCTTCCGAGCAGATGAGTGGACGTTGTTCTTTAATATGTTCATACCCACGACGAAGCCCATTGAGGTTTGCATCAATAAGCTGAGGATATTTTTTACCAATTGTATTTCGGCAGAGTTCTTCTGCCATTTCTAAAGGAACAAAACCAAGAACCGCGGTGATAGCTCCAAGCATAACCATATTAATACGGGACTTTTCTTCCAACGCAATATCGAGTGCAGGAATACAAAAAAGTCTGCCGTGCGATATGTGATAGGTCTCTGCAACCTCTTCACGGGATAGGCTTGTGTTTAAAAGAATACAGGTATGTTCCGTACAGTCTGATGTCAGTGGATAATTTTTTAATAAGGCTTCATGAAAAATACCCAGAATATTTGGCTCGATTACAGGCGTGCACAAACGTAAAAATTTTTCCGGAGCACACCAGCGTATGTGGGATTTGACGGGCGAACCACGTTTTTCGGAGCCATAACTTGAGAAACTGGTAGAGTTTAATTTTAGGTAAAGTGCCCCCAGTTCGCCTAACATTTTTCCGCAGAGATTGGCACCTAAGCCGCCAATACTTTCTAAACGGATTTCAAAATAGCCACTTTCTTTTGTAATGGGAAGTGTAAATTTATCTGCCATAGGACCCTCTTTTCATTGTAAATTCTTGTTGATAGTATGAGTTATTCGGGGTAAAATATTCGTAATCAGGGGAATCATTTCCAGTAGGATTGATTTGCAATAAGATTTATTTGATAGAAGGAGAATTTATATGACATTCAAGGAAAAGTGTGTTCATTTTATAAAACAGGAAACTGTTTTGGCAGTAGCGACTGTTTTAGCGGTTATTTCAGCATTTTTTGTAACACCATCAGCGGCATATTTAGAATATATTGACTGGCGCGTGTTGGGGATTTTGTTGAGCCTTATGATTATTATGGCAGGACTTCAGAAAACAGGACTATTTGATAGTATCGGAGCGAAACTTTTAGGAAAAACGGGTAACACCAGACAGTTGGCATTCATTCTGGTATTCTTGTGCTTTTTCTTTAGTATGTTGATTACGAATGATGTGGCGTTGTTTACGTTTGTACCATTTGCCATGATTATGCTAAAGAAGTGTAAGCAGGAAAAGTTATTGATTCCCGTGTTGGTGTTACAGACAATCGCGGCTAACCTAGGCAGTATGCTGACACCGATAGGAAATCCACAGAATTTATATCTGTACAATCTGTCAGGCATGGGGATGGGAGAGTTCATTGGCGTGATGTTGCCGTATACGATTATTTCGGGAGTACTTCTTTGTATCGCGATTGTAATCTGTTGTAAAAAAGAGCCAATTACCGAAGTAGTAATCGAGTCATCAAATGACGAGGACGAAAGCGTAAGTCCGGAAGAAAGAAAAGCATTACAAGAGAAGGTTGCACTTGAAAAGGGTAGGAATTTTATCAAGAACACAGTTTACATAACATTGTTTGTGCTGAGCCTTTGCGTAGTGGCGCACTTAGTACCATTTGAGATGGTGTTATTGGCAGTGATTCTTTTGGTATTTAATATGGATAGAAAAGTGCTTACCCAGGTTGATTACTGTCTTTTATTAACTTTTATTGCATTCTTCATTTTTACAGGAAATATGGGGAATATTAGTGTAGTAAGAGATACATTGCAGCAGTTAGTGGCAGGAAAAGAATTGGCAATTGGTGTGATTTCGAGTCAGGCGATTAGTAATGTACCGGCGGCATTATTGCTTTCTGGTTTCACTTCGAATTATAGAGAGTTATTAATCGGTGTAAATCTGGGCGGTTTAGGAACATTGATTGCATCTATGGCAAGTTTGATTTCTTATAAATTGTTTGCAAAAGAGTATAATGACCAGAAAGGAAAATATTTCTGGTGGTTTACCATTGCCAACGTAATCTTTTTGGCAGTGTTGGCAGTTGCAGCAGTTATTTTGTAAATGTATTACAGGGAACATGAAAGGATAAAATAGAATGACTTATCAGGAGATTCGCCAGAATGAAGAGGTGCTGGCATTTTTAAAAAAGGGGAATGATAATTTAGGGGTGCTTGGGTATACAGAGCATGCAGAGGCTCATTGTGCGATTGTAGCGGAGCGTGCAGCGTATATTTTAAAGACTTTCGGTTATGGAGAAAAAGAAATTGAGTTAGCAAAAATTGCGGGATTCATGCATGACATTGGAAATGCTGTAAACCGCAGCCATCATGCAGAGCATGGAGCAGTAATAGCAAATACGATATTGCGGGATACAGATATGAGTATTGAAGATCGTGTGACAGTTGTATCTGCGATTGGTAACCATGACGAGTCTACAGGTGGTGCAAAAGATGCAGTATCAGCGGCTCTTATTATCGCAGATAAAACGGATGTACGTCGTAATCGTGTACGTCCGCAGGATAGAAAGAATTTTGATATTCATGACAGAGTAAATTATGCAGTTACAGCTGCAGAGCTCACCATTAATATGGAGAAAAAGACGATTGAGTTAAGTCTTGAGATTGATGAGACAAGCTGTACCATGTATGAATACTTTGAGATTTTCTTGGGACGAATGATGATGTGTCGTGGGGCGGCAGAGATGCTTGGTGCGAAGTTTAAATTAATTGCAAATGGCAGTAAAATTCTATAAAACATGAGAGGTCCATTATGAACGATCCGAAAAGAATAGAACGAGCAGAAAAAATAAGAAACATGAGTAATGTGAAAAAGACTGTAATAGAGTATATGACACTTACCGTGGCTACGCTGGTTATGGTGATAGGAATCTATGTTTTTAAGTTCCCGAATAATTTTTCGTTTGGAGGAGTGACAGGTATTGCGGTTGTATTAAGCCAGTTTTTATCAATCACACCAGGAAATCTTACGTTTATTATAAATATGGCGTTGCTGCTGTTAGGATTTTTGGTATTAGGAAAAGGATTCGGTGTAAAAACAGCATACATTAGTATCATTATGTCATTGGGACTTAGCTTTTTGGAAAAAATTTATCCGATGGAAGCACCACTTACTGAGGAACCTGTTTTGGAATTAGTGTTCGCGATTGCATTACCTGCGATTAGTTCTGCAATCTTTTTCAATATGGATGCGTCAAGTGGTGGTACGGATATTGTAGCAATGATTTTGCGAAAATATACGAAGTTAAATATAGGGTCAGCACTGTTTATGTCAGATTTATTTATTGTGATTTCGGCATGCTTCGTATTTAATGCTCAGACGGGATTATTTTCTTTGTTAGGTCTGCTTACGAAATCGTTGGTAATCGATAACGTTATTGAAAGTATTAATTTGTGCAAATATTTTACCATTATTTGTGATGACCCGGAGCCAATTTGTGATTTTATCAAGAATAAATTACATAGGAGTGCTACGACGTATGATGCAGAAGGGTCTTATGAACATCGCAAAAAAACAGTCATTATTACGATTATGAAGCGTGGACAGGCAGTTGAATTGCGTAACTTTATTAGACAGACACAGCCAACAGCATTTATTGCAATTACAAATAGTAGCGAGATTATAGGAAAAGGTTTCCGTGGTTTGAACTAGAAAGGCGGACAAATATTGAGGATGGCGGATTTCATTGTGCAGGAAAACCGATTATTATAAAAAGTAAATAGGATGTATGAGAGGCACTTGCGAATGCAGGTGCCTTTTTTGGGCGTTATACGATTTACCTCCATTTTACAAACACTTCACAGAACTTGGTGTGTGAATTTCACAATCATGGAATAAAGTATGTATTGTCAAAAACAAAAAAAGTAGACCGAGTATGAAACATTATATGGAGGAAAATGAAAAATGAGAAAGAAAGTAATTAGTGTTTTATTAGTAGCAACATTAGCAATTAGTATGTTTGCAGCGTGCGGTGGAAACGATAACACAGATGTAAATGCAAGTACAGAGAATCAGACAAGCACAGAAGTAAATGTAGAAAACGAAGCAGGCAATTTTGATGAGACAGAACTTATCTCAGTATATTCGAGAGAGGATGGATCCGGTACAAGAGGCGCTTTCGTAGAACTGTTCGGTATTGAACAAAAAAATGAGGCAGGCGAAAAAGTTGATTACACAACAGTAGAAGCAATTATTACCAATAGCACAGACGTTATGATGACATCTGTTGCAGGTGACACATATGGTATAGGTTATATTTCACTCGGTTCGTTAAATGACACGGTAAAAGCAGTAAAAATTGATGGTGTAGAAGCAACTGTAGATAACATTAAGGCAGGTACATATGCAGTAGCAAGACCATTTAACATTGCAACAGCAGGAGAAGTAAGTGAAGTAACACAAGATTTCATTAACTTCATTATGAGTGCTGAAGGACAGGCAGTTGTTGAAGGGAAAGGTTATATTGCAGTAGCAGGAACAGAAAGCTTTGTATCTAATGGGGCAGCAGGTAAAATTGTGGTAGGAGGTTCTTCTTCTGTATCACCTGTAATGGAAAAATTAATGGAAGCATATCGTGCAATCAATGCCGGTGCAGAAATTGAACTCTCAACAAGTGATTCTTCTACAGGCATGAGTCAGACAACAGAAGGCATTCTTGATATCGGTATGGCATCCCGTGCTATTAAAGATTCTGAATTAGAGGCTGGTTTGACAGGAATTACAATTGCAATGGATGGTATTGCAGTTATCGTAAATCATGAAAATCCTATAGATGACCTTACAGCAGAAGCTGTTAAGACGATCTTCATGGGTGAAGCATATCAGTGGGATGAAGTAAAATAATAAGTTGATTCTTCAAGACATGAAAGGACCGCGAGTTATCTTGTGGCCCTTTTGTGGACGTTAAAAGAAAGGTGAAAATATGAAGGCGAAAGAGAAGATAATGGAATATGTCTTTTTGCTGACAGCAATTGTTTCGATTTTTGCGGTTGCGCTGATTTGTATCTTTTTATTTGCAAATGGTATACCGGCTATGAAAGAAATTGGATTTGCAGATTTTTTATTAGGAACAGAATGGAGACCGGGAAATAATATTTTTGGAATTTTTCCAATGATACTAGGTAGTCTTTATGTGACGGGCGGTGCACTGATTATTGGCGTGCCAATTGGAATTCTTATGGCAATTTTTATGGCATGGTTTTGTCCTCCGAATCTATATAAAATTTTAAAACCGGTTGTTGACTTATTGGCAGGAATTCCATCTATTGTGTACGGTTTTTTCGGATTAGTAGTTTTAGTGCCGTTTTTACGTGATGTAGTTGATGTAAAAGGCTTTAGGGGACAGAGTATTCTGTGTGCAGCAATTTTGTTAGGTATTATGATTCTACCGACTATTATTGGCGCGGCAGAACCTGCAATCCGTGCGGTAGAGCAGAGCTATTACGAGGGGGCATTGGCGCTTGGGGCAACACATGAGAGATGCGTTTTTTCAGTAGTCGTATCGGCTGCCGGTTCCGGTGTCTTGGCAGCAGTGATTTTGGGTGTTGGCAGAGCATTAGGTGAAACCATGGCGGTTATGATGATAGTTGGCAATCAGCCGCGAGTGCCGGAGAGTATTTTCCAAGGAGTACGAACCTTGACGACCAATATTGTGATGGAAATGGGTTATGCCACAGACTTGCACCGAGAGGCATTAATTGCAACAGGTGTTGTATTATTTGTATTTATTTTAATTATTAATCTGAGCTTCTCCGCGTTGAAGCACAAGAAATCCTAGGGGAAGGAGCGTGTGAACATGACAAGTCTATTAAAAGATAAACAAACTGTATCTGGAAAAAAAGAAGCAATGAATATCAAAGCGATAAACAAACTGTCGCTGGCGGATAGATTAAAATCATACCGCAGACATCCAGGCTCACTGCTACTATTATTGTTTGTCTTAGTGGCAGCATTTATAACAGTGGCAACCTTGCTATTTTTAGTGGGATATGTGCTGGTTACGGGGATTCCGAACCTAAAACCAAGTCTTTTTGCTTGGGAATATAATTCGGAAAACGTATCTATGGTTCCGGCAATTATCAATACGATAGAAATGGTAATTATGGCGTTATTAGTAGCTGTACCGTTTGGTGTGGGTGCAGCAATTTACCTCGTAGAATATGCGAAAAAAGGAAATAAGATTGTCGGTCTTGTGCGATTAACCGCAGAGACACTGACAGGTATTCCGTCGATTGTTTATGGTTTGTTCGGTATGTTGTTTTTTGTCACAGCGTTGGGATGGCGTAATTCAATGCTGGCAGGCGCAATGACATTAGCGATCATGGTTTTGCCGACTGTGATGCGAACCACAGAGGAAGCATTACTTAGTGTGCCGGACTCCTATAGAGAAGGAAGTTTTGGGCTTGGAGCAGGGAAATTACGAACTGTTTTTAAAATCGTACTTCCAGCAGCAATTCCTGGGATTTTATCCGGTGTTATTTTAGCAATTGGACGTATTGTAGGTGAGACAGCGGCATTGATTTATACTGCGGGCACGGTAGCGGGCCTGGCGGGTGTGATGGATTCAGGTCGAACCCTTGCGATTCACATGTACGTGCTTTCCAATGAGGGATTACATAAAAATGAAGCAAATGCAACAGCAGTTATTTTGTTATTAATTGTATTAGGAATTAATGCGGTGTCAGGCAAATTGGCAAAGAAGTTAGAGGCACCAGAAGCATAGCATAACACCACTGAAGGTAGAAAGAGAGGAATTATGGAGAAAAAGTTTGAAATTAGTAATCTGGATTTATATTATGGTGACTTTCATGCATTAAAAAATATAAACATGAACATAAATAAAAACGAAATCACAGCTTTTATTGGTCCTTCCGGCTGTGGCAAGTCCACTTTTTTAAAGAGCTTAAATCGTATGAACGATTTAGTAGAGGGTTGTAAAATTACAGGAAATGTTTTACTGGATGGTCAGGATATTTATGACGGTATGGACGTGAACCTGCTTAGAAAAAGAGTGGGTATGGTATTTCAGAAACCAAATCCGTTTCCAATGAGTATTTATGACAATATTGCATATGGTCCAAGGACACATGGAATTCATTCCAAGGCGAAGTTGGACGAAATTGTTGAAAAATCTTTGCGGGATGCAGCTATATGGGACGAAGTAAAAGATCGTTTAAAAAAGAGTGCATTAGGGTTATCCGGCGGACAGCAGCAGCGTCTCTGTATCGCAAGAGCCCTTGCGGTAGAACCGGAAGTAATTCTTATGGATGAACCGACTTCGGCGTTAGACCCGATTTCTACATCGAAAATTGAAGACCTTGCAATCGAATTAAAAAAACAGTACACAATTGTCATGGTAACACATAACATGCAGCAGGCGGTGCGTGTATCGGATAAAACAGTTTTCTTTTTACTTGGTGAGGTAATAGAAAGCGGTGAGACAGAAAAATTATTCTCCGTGCCGAAGGATAAACGTACAGAAGATTATATCACGGGACGTTTTGGGTGATTTAGGCAATTGGGCAGCATAGCATCGGAAAATTTGGAATTCAAGGGAGAGAAGAACATGAGAAATAGATTTGACCGTCAGCTTTTGGAGCTGAACAATGAATTAATACAAATGGGCGGTCTGATTGAAAGGGCAATTGAGTTAGCAATCACTGCGCTTGTAAAACAGGATGTGGATCGTGCAAGGGAAGCTATTAAATTTGATGAGGAAATCGACCATCAGGAAAAGATAATAGAAAGCCTTTGTATGAAATTATTATTACAACAGCAGCCAGTAGCGAAGGACTTGCGTTTGATTTCTGCAGCGTTAAAAATGATTACAGATATGGAGCGAATAGGAGATCATGCGGCTGATATTTCAGAAATGACGATTTTGATGGCAGATTCTACTTATGAAAAAAGCTGTATTGATATTGAAATTATAAATGAAATGGCGAAAGAAACAACGGATATGGTAATCAAGAGTGTAGATGCTTTTGTAAACAAAGATTTAGAATTAGCCCGTAGTGTATTAAAGCAAGATGACCGGGTAGACGAATTATTTAATCAGTTCAAGCATCAGCTTATTTTAAAAATAAATGAGAGCGTAAAGAATGGAGAACATGCTACAGATATACTTTTGGTGTCAAAATATTTTGAGAGGATAGGGGACCATGCAACTAATATAGCGGAGTGGGTTATTTACTCTATTACAGGAGTACATGAAGAAGCATAAGTTTACATAAAATCTATGATTCCGCTTAATGAGACATAATTTTACACAGATTTTACAAAAAAAATACGGTAGTTTCATTTTGAACGTCTTTGCTAAGTTGCAAAATTTCAAAAAATAAGGTATAAATAAATTGTATGTGCAATTATAGAAAAAATTGCAGAAAATAATAGTAAAATCTTACGTTTTGAAATTTAGGAGGAAAAAATGGACATATTTGGAGTTCTTTCTATGGTAGGTGGACTTGCCCTGTTCTTATACGGTATGAGCGTTATGGGCAATGGTCTTGAGAAAATGTCAGGTGGTAAATTAGAGCGAATCTTAGAGAGCCTTACATCTAGCCCATTGAAAGCTGTTTTATTAGGTGCAGGTGTTACTGCGGTGATTCAGTCTTCATCTGCTACAACTGTAATGGTAGTAGGTTTTGTAAACTCAGGTATTATGAAGTTTTCGCAGGCCATTGGTATTATCATGGGTGCGAATATTGGTACCACCATTACATCATGGATGCTTAGTTTGACAACATTAGATGCAGGCGGAAGCTTCTTGTTAAAGATGATGAAACCATCATCTTTCGCACCGATTCTTGCTTTAATCGGTATACTTCTTTACATGTCAGCTAAGACAGATAAGAAAAGAGTTGTTGGAGAAATCTTACTTGGTTTTGCGATTTTAATGTCTGGTATGGAGACAATGAGTGACGCAGTAAAACCGTTAAAGGATGTTCCGGAATTTACAAGTATCCTTACAATGTTTGATAATCCGGTTATGGGTATTCTTGCAGGTGCAGTATTGACGGCCATTATTCAGAGTTCATCCGCATCTGTTGGTATTTTGCAGGCGTTATCTGTAACAGGTGCATTTAGTTATGGTTCGGTTGTGCCGATTATTTTAGGACAGAATATTGGTACTTGTATTACAGCGATTATTTCATCGTTGGGAGCAAATAAAGATGGTAAGAGAACTGCATGTGTGCACTTATCGTTTAATATTTTAGGTTCTGCGTTATTCATGTTGGTATTCTATCTGGGAAATGCAATTTTTAAATTCCCATTTATGAATGAGGCCGTAGATGGAGCAAACATTGCGTTGATTCATACGATTTTTAACGTATTTGCAACAGTTGCATTATTCCCGTTCATAAAAGCATTAGAGAAGATTGCATATTTAATTATTCCGATTACTGCAGAAGAAAAAGAAGCACAGGAAGATGTATTTGCTATTTTAGACCCACGTTTTATCAACAGCCCTGCGTTTGCAATTGAACAGTGTAAATCATTAGCTGATAAGATGGCTGAGATGACAAAAGACAGTTTCTTACAAGCGATGTTAATGGTTCAGGAACCGACAGAAGAAGGTATTGCAGAGGTTATTAAGAAAGAAAATCGTGTGGACGTTTATGATGATAAACTTGCTGCTTACCTTACAAAAGTTAACGGTGAAGATTTATCTTATGCAGATAGTTTAAGAACAACTTCTTTGATGCATTGTCTGACAGACTTAGAGCGTATTTCTGACCATGCGGCAAACGTTGTAGAATGTGTACAGCAGATGCAGAAAACAGATGCAGAGTTTTCTAAGAAAGCGACAGAAGAGATGCAGGTTTATACAGCGGCATTATCGGATATCTTAGACCGCACCATCAGAGCATTTATTAATGGTGATGTTGCGTTAGCAAAAACAGTAGAGCCGTTAGAATCTGTTATTGATGAATTGACTAAGACAATCAAGAAAAATCATATGAAACGTATGAACAAAGGAAAATGTACCATCGAGTTGGGACTTATCCTTTCTGACTTGACTATGAACTATGAGCGTGTGGCTGACCATTGTTCAAACATTGCAGTCTACACTATGCAGTTACAGAATACAGACCTTGAAGAACATAGCTTTACAGAACATATGGATGCAGTAGAAGCAGCACAGTTTGAGAAGTTAGCAACATCTTTCAAGTTAAAATATCAGATTTAATCGCCATAATTATGGCGGGGAGAGGGGCCGTCGTAAGACGAGCCCCTTTTTAGGTGTTCGCTAGAACTAGCAGAGCCGATTCTTTATTTTTGAAAGGAGAATATCATGGAAACAATTTATATTGTAGAAGATGATCTTAACATTAGAGAGATTGAACGTTATGCGTTAAAGAACAGCGGTTACGAAGTAGAAGAATTTGAAAACGGAGCCGATTTTTTTAAACGACTAGAAAATCATACACCGAGTCTTGTGATATTGGATATTATGCTTCCGGATGAAGATGGCATGAGTATTTTAGGAAAACTCCGTAAAGATAAAAAAACAGAAAAGCTTCCGGTCATTATGGTAACTGCAAAGACTACAGAAATGGATAAAGTGAAAGGATTAGACAGCGGGGCAGATGATTATATCACAAAACCTTTTGGAGTAATGGAGCTGATTTCTCGTGTAAAGGCGTTGCTACGCAGAACAAGGGATGTAGAGGTAGAAACGCAGATAAAGTATGGAGATATTCTGATAGATGACGACAAACATGCGCTTACTGTAGCTGGTAATCCATGTGAATTGACCTATAAGGAATACGAGCTGTTGAAATATTTGATTAAAAATAAAGGTATCGTTGTTTCTAGAGATAAACTGTTAAGTAAGGTGTGGGGATTTGAGTACGAAGGAGAAACGCGTACGGTAGATGCCCATGTGAAAACACTGCGGCAAAAACTTGGAGAGGCAGGAAGTTGTATTAAGACCATAAGAAATGTGGGTTATATGGTGGAATAAATGAAGAAACGAATAAATGCAAAATTCAGACTGATATCTGCGGTGGCAGTCATCGTAACAGGTATCTGTGCGATGATTATTTTTTACGATATTTTAAAAGAGCAGATATTTGAGGACTTATCTGCTAATGCAAAAGTCATAGCTATGATGAATCCGGACCTATCAGTGGAAGAACTTCCGATGAATATGGATAAAGATGGACTACGCATTACGCTAATTGAGGAGGATGGAACGGTAATATATGATTCTTTGGGTGGTGAAGATGTTATGGAGAATCATGGGAACCGAGAAGAAATCATGCAGGCTAAAGCCTATGGAGAGGGGCAAGCAATGCGAACTTCTACCATTTCTAACGAGCATACCTTTTACTATGCGATGCAGATGGAAAATGGCAGAGTTCTACGTATTGCTAAGGACAGTCGCAGTATTTATAACTTAACTGTGCAAATGGCAGGTATGGTGGTGTTGATTAGTATCGGTGTGTTACTGCTATGCGTGATATTGTCAAAACGATTGACCAAGAATCTGATAGCACCAATTGAAAAAATGGCGGATAATATTGTGCTAATAGAAGAAGATAGTGTATACGAGGAAATGCGTCCTTTCGTTGCAACCATTAAGGCACAGCATGTAGATATTTTGCAGCATGCGAAAATGAGACAGGAATTCACAGCGAATGTTTCGCATGAGTTAAAAACACCATTGACTGCTATTTCCGGCTACGCGGAGTTGATAGCGAATGGTATGACAAGTGGGGAAGACACAATGCGTTTTGCAAGTGAGATACATCGCAGTTCCGAACGCTTGCAGCATTTGATTAATGATATTATTAAATTGTCTGAGCTAGATGACAGTGATTTGCAGTTGGAATTTGAAGAAGTAGATTTACAACGGGAAGCAAAAGCTTGTGTAGCCAATATGCAAGTGCATGCTGAAAAAAATGATGTAACCATAAAAGTAAAAGGCAGCCCGGTAAAGTTACAGGGTAATAAGATGCTCATAGAAGAGTTGCTTTATAATCTTTGCAGTAATGCAGTTCGCTATAATAAAAGAGGTGGAAGTGTGACGATTATCACCGGCATGGAAAATGAACATGCTGTTTTGATTGTGAAGGATACAGGCATAGGTATTCCGAAGGAAGCACAGGAACGTGTATTTGAGCGTTTCTATCGCGTAGATAAAAGCCGTTCAAAGTCGACCGGAGGAACAGGTTTAGGACTTGCCATTGTAAAACATATTGTGGCACAGCATGAAGCTCAGATTTTCCTGACAAGTGAGGAAGGTGTGGGAACAGAGATACGAGTAGTTTTTTAAAGACGATGTATTCGGAATTGAACTCGGAAATTTGGAAAAATTATGAAAAAAAGCACACGAAAAAGGGAAATCGTGGTATAATTATAAGATACCGAAAAGACCTTTTTGGTGTGTTTTTTATTTCATTACCTCTACGAGGAAATTAGCTGACTGTGAATGTGAGTGAGCATTTTTCCTCGGAAA
>JAFYQA010000159.1 GCA_017547315.1 Roseburia sp.
CCTCCAGAGGAAAAAGAAGCGAAATTATTAGATATTGAATTATCGGTAGGAAGAACTGGACGTATTACACCAACGGCAGTTTTTGAATCTGTACGTCTCTGCGGTACTTCGGTGTCTAGAGCAACTTTGCATAATCAGGATTTTATAGATGATTTGGATGTTGGAATCGGTGATACGATTGTGGTGTATAAATCCGGTGAAATCATTCCGAAAGTAAAGAAAGTGAATAAGGAAAAGCGTGAATCCGGTTGGGCTCGATTTGTGATTCCGGATGTTTGTCCGGTATGTGGAGCTAAGACAGAACGTGAAAAAGACACGGCGGATATTAAGTGTACATCACCGAACTGCCCGGCACAGTTGGAACGTCATATTATTAATTTTGTTGGTCGTGATGCGATGGATATCAAGGGATTTGGTACAGTGTACATTGAAGAACTGGTACGCGGTGGCTACATTAAAGATATTGCGGATGTGTATAGTTTAAAAGAACATCGAGATGAATTGATTGAAAAAGGAATCATCGGCAAGGAAAAGAATACTGACAAGTTATTAGATACCATCGAAAAATCGAAAGAAAATGATGCGTATAAGCTTTTGACTGGTTTTGGTATTCCGAATGTTGGAAAAGCTGCAGCAAAAGCAATTATGAAACATTTTAAGGATATCGAAGTGTTGAGTCATGCATCTATGGATGAGTTGCAGGATGTAAATGATATCGGTGAAGTAAGTGCGGAATGTATCCGCAGATTTTTCTTGAACGAGGAGAATCGTCAGATGATTATTCGGTTAAAAGAAGCAGGCGTGAATATGCGGGCAGAGGAATCTGAGGTATTAGAGTCTCCTATCAGCGGTAAAACTGTTGTGGTAACAGGAACGTTACCGTCTCTTGGCAGAAAAGAGGCGCAGGAACTGATAGAAAAATATGGTGGAAAGGCTTCAGGGTCTGTTTCGAAGAAGACAGACTATGTATTAGCGGGAGAAGCCGCAGGAAGCAAGCTTACGAAAGCACAGGAATTGGGAATTCCGGTACTAAATGAAGAAGAATTTAAGACATTACTTGGAATTTAGCAGTAGTTAGGGTATAATATTGCGAAAGCAATGAGCAGTGCAGACCAAAGTACTGACAAAATGATCGTTTACAAGCAGAGTTGTCTGTATAAGGGCTGATAGGGTGAATGCTCGTGAGTGTGCACTGAAGAGTAGATATATGTAAAGGATAGAAGAGATTATGCCAATTAGAACACAGAATGATTTGCCAGCAAAGGAGATTCTGGAAAAAGAGAATATATTCGTGATGGACGAAAACCGTGCTACGCACCAGGATATCCGACCAATTAAGGTGGCAATTCTTAATTTAATGCCATTAAAAGAAGATACGGAACTTCAGTTACTGCGTTCCATGTCTAATACACCATTACAGGTGGATGTGACATTTGTGGCAGTATCATCGCATGAATCAAAAAATACTTCTTTAAGTCATTTGAATCAGTTTTATGAACGATTTGCGGATATTAAGGAACAGTATTTTGATGGATTGATTATTACAGGTGCGCCAGTAGAACAGATGGATTTTGAGGAAGTGGATTACTGGGAGGAAATGAAAGAGATTTTCGAGTGGAGTAAGACGCATGCTACTTCAACACTGCATTTATGCTGGGGAGCACAGGCGGGTATGTATTACCATTATGGTTTGCAGAAGCATATGCTGAAAGAAAAAATGTTTGGCGTGTTTGAACATAAGGTAATGAATCGTAAAGTTCCATTAGTTCGTGGTTTTGATGATTGTTTTATGGCTCCACATTCGAGACATACAGAAGTGCGTATTGAGGATATCCGTGCGGTAAAGGAATTGACTATTTTGGCAGAATCGGAAGAAGCTGGATTTTTCCTTGCAATTGCAGACGAGGGGCGTAAGATTTTTGTGATGGGACATCCGGAATATGATCGTCTGACATTAGACAAAGAGTATAAACGTGATAAGAGTAAGGGGCTTTCAATTGAACCACCAGTAAATTATTATCCTGATAATGATGAGACTCAGAAACCATTATTACAGTGGCGTTCTCACGGTAATATTTTATACGCAAACTGGCTCAATTATTATGTGTATCAGACTACTCCATATGATTTCATCAATACGGGTAAAATCGTAGGGAAATAGCAAGTTTTATAAAAAGAAAAGAGACAAAAGACATGGAAAATGGAAAATTAGTAATCAACTATAAATTATTTTTCGAGGCAGATGATGTTGCTCAGACAAGAATTCTTTCATCAGAAAGCTATATTAAAAAATCAATTGCAATGCATAAGAATCCATATATCAAACAGGCAAAGCCGGATAGTGAAACGGATTTAGATGAATTCTTACTTCGCTTGTATTATGAGGAGCATATTGAGGAAGAAGAATGTGCAGATGTGGACGGTGCAGAAGGATTTTTGGATGAACTTGCAGCACTTTTAACAGAGATTGCACGTATGCAGTCTTATCTGGATATGGAGGGCAGCTTCTCAATTTCATTTGCAGGAGAACAAATAGGGTATCATTTTGCATCAGAAGCAGGCGATACAAGAGTGGTTTTTACAGAGCAGTAAGAGAAAAGTAACGATTTTAGTATTTTTTTAGTTTTCAAAAACAGAATAGTCTGTTATAATAAACACATAATATCACTTAGGAGGCGAATAGCAATGGCTGAGGATAGAAAATCATTTAAGATAAAAGATGGTAACTTAGGAGAAGTGAAAATCGCAGATGAAGTAGTTGCCATCATTGCAGGACTTGCGACTACAGAAGTGGAAGGCGTTAGTTCTATGGCTGGTAACATTACCAACGAACTCGTTAGTAAGTTAGGTATGAAGAACCTTTCAAAAGGTGTTCGTGTAGACGTATTAGATGGTGTCGTGAATGTAGATGTAGCTATTAATATCGGATATGGATATTCCATTCCGGAAGTTTCTGGAAAAGTTCAGGATCGTATTAAGAGCGCAATTGAGAATATGACAGGCATGGAAGTATCAGTAGTGAATGTGCGTATAGCATCTGTTGATATGGGTAAGGACAAATAGACCTTTGACAATGAAAGATTGCGAATGACTGTGGAAGATGAGTGCAGTTGAAAACAAATGATAAAAGGATGTCCATGCGGCATCCTTTTTTTAAAAAGAAAGAGAGATAAGTTATGACAAGACGAGCATTAAGAGAGCAGGTGTTTTTAATGTTATTCCGTGTGGAATTCCATACGGCAGAAGAAATGGATGAACAGATTGCGTTGTACAAAGAACAGTTAGAAGAATGCAGTGAGAAGGACTGTGATTATATTGTAAATAAGTTCAGAAGTATTGTGGGAAAATTAGAAGAGATAGATACTGCAATCGGTGAAGCATCTAAGGGCTGGAAAGTAAGCCGTATGGCAAAAGTAGATTTAGCCTTGATACGTTTAGCAGTATATGAGATGAAATATGAGGAGGATATCCCTGTTAAAGTAGCCATTAATGAAGCGATTGAATTGGCAAAACAGTATGGTACGGATGATTCTCCGGCATTTGTAAATGGAGTGTTGGCAAAATTAGCATGATGAAAAATGTATATTCAGTTGGACAAGTGAATACGTATATCAAAAATATGTTTGCACAGGATTTTATGATGCAGCGTATCTGTGTCAAGGGTGAAGTGTCCAACTGTAAGTATCATACATCTGGACATATCTATTTTACATTAAAGGATGCTGCGGGAACCTTAAATGCAGTGATGTTTGCAGGATATCGTCGTGGTATGAAGTTTACCATGAAAGAAGGAGATAATGTGATTGTCACTGGTTCTGTGGAAGTGTATGAGCGTGATGGCAAATATCAGCTCTATGCGAAAGAGATTGAACTTGATGGCGCAGGCAATCTGTATTTGAAGTTTGAAGCGTTAAAGCAGGAATTGGAAGAAATGGGCATGTTTGCACCAGAGTATAAAAAGCCGATTCCAAAGTTTGCCAGACGAGTAGGTGTGGTGACAGCACCAACAGGTGCAGCGATACAGGATATTCGTAATATTTCCAGTAGAAGAAATCCTTATGTTCAGGTAATATTATATCCAGCACTTGTGCAGGGAGATGGTGCGGTAGCAAGTATCGTAAATGGTATCGAAGCCTTAGACCGTATGGGATTAGATGTGATTATCGTAGGACGCGGCGGTGGTTCGATTGAGGATTTGTGGGCATTTAATGAAGAGGAAGTAGCGAGAGCTATTTTCCAGTGTAATACACCGATTATTTCGGCAGTAGGACATGAAACAGACACTACGATCGCAGATTTTGTATCTGATATGAGAGCTCCGACCCCATCGGCAGCTGCTGAGTTGGCGGTATACGATTATCGGATTTTAAAAGATCAGTTAGATACTATGCACAGGCGAATCTATCAAAATATGGCACAGAAAGTAAATGTCAGCCAGATGCGTATGCAGGCAATCGAGATGAAATTGCGGAAGTTATCTCCGGAGAATCGATTGCGTGAAAATCGCATGTATGTTGCGGAGTTACAGCAGCGAATAGAGCAACGGATGCAACGTGTTTTTTCAGAAAAAAAGCATTTTACAGCTATTTTGGCAGAACGTATGGAACGAGTGTCACCGCTTCGTAAATTAAGCAGTGGATATGCTTATGTAGCAGATGCAGAGGGCAAAGCTATTACAAAAACGGAACAGTTACAGTGCGGTGATGAGTTAAATATTCACTTACTCAATGGTAGAGTGAAAACAGAAGTAAAAGAGATAGTCAATACTTAGCGATTGGGAGTTATGGTCAGTATGCGCTGGCAAAGATACCGTAGTCCATAATAGCAAGAAAGGTGTAGAGATATGACAGAGAATAAGCAGGAGTCGTTAGAGGAAAAGCTTAGTCAGATAGAGGCAATTATTCGTAAAATGGAAGAACCGGAAGTATCTTTAGAAGAAACTTTCCAGTTATATCAGGCAGGCATTGAACAGTTGAAGAATTGTAATCAGATGTTAGATACCGTAGAGAAAAAGATGCAGATTCTAAATCTTAATGGAGAATTAAGAGATTTTTAGGAGAATGCGGTTGAATGAGAGGAAGCTATGAATATTAAGTCAGAATTAAATACAAGAGTGGAAGAAATTGATAAAATAATAGCAGGATATCTTCCGGCAGAAGAAGATTACCAGAAGACCATTATGGAAGCGATGAATTACAGTATTTTAGCTGGCGGGAAAAGAATTCGTCCGATGCTGATGTTAGAGACTTATCGTTTGTTTGGTGGTACTTCTAAGGTGGTAGAACCATTTATGGCGGCGATTGAGATGATTCATACATACTCTTTGGTGCATGATGATCTTCC
>JAFYQA010000160.1 GCA_017547315.1 Roseburia sp.
TCTTGCAAAGGCATCTCTCCTGTATAAACAACTGCATTATAATATCGTTTTCTCATTTTCTTTTGCTTCCAAACTGCCTACATTAATCCTGCAGTTTGGGCTTCCTTCATCAACTGCTCTCTAAACTTTGGATGTGCGATAGAAATAATTAATTCCACACGTTCTTTTACGGTTCGACCCTTTAGATTTACCACACCATACTCCGTAACCAGATACTCAATATCATTACGTGATAACGATACTGCTGCCCCCGGTTTCAACTGACAGACAATTTTAGACATTTCCTCTTTTTCGCCTGTTTTTGGGTTACGCACCATAGCAGTAGAATACAATGCAATAAAAGATCGCCCGTTTTTACTAAGCTGCGCACCAAGTGCCGTATCTGTCTGTCCTCCGGTTCCACTAAACTGCATCTGGCCAATAGACTCTGAACAGCACTGTCCGGTCAAATCCACTTCTAAAGTCGTGTTAATAGATACCTGATTATCGTTCTGTGCTACTATATTGGGATCTGTCACATAGGTACTACTTGCAAGTTTCACAGTTGGATTATTGTCCATATACTCATACATTTCCTGCGTTCCCATCGCAAAAGTTGCTACCATCTGTCCTTTATCAATTTGCTTCTTACTACCATTGATAACTCCAGCCTTTGCAAGTTTCACCATCTCTGTGGTAAGCATCTCTGTATGTACGCCCAAATCCTTTTTATCGTATAGGGATCGTGCCACAGCATTCGGAATACCACCGATACCGAGCTGAATACAATCACCATCCTGAATATACTCTGCAATATATTTTCCGATAATCATGTCTTTTTCATTCGGTTCTGCACTCGGAACTACTGGAATTTCATAATCTGTCTCAATCAGATAATCCACGTCATCCACATGAAGTTCTACATCTCCAAAAGTGCGTGGACATTTTTTATTTATTTCAATAATCACAATATCAGCCGCTGCCATAACTTCTGTCTCATAAATGCTAGATAGAGACAATGTCAACTTACCATTCTCATCCGGATAAGTACCGCATCCTACAAAAATGTTTGGATGAACTGCTTTTAAACGATTTCTGCCCATGTAACGCAAGTGGTTCGGACAATACGTAATCTTTCTCGCTTTTTGCGCCTTTCTCTCCCCTGGTCCATAAAACAAGGATACCACTTCAAAGCTTTCCTCGTACAATGTACTTTCTAAAAATTCATAACTCCGCAAAGAAAGACAAGTATTCACATTTACATTACGTACCCGGTCTGCGATAGTATGCAATTCACTTAAAAATGCCTGCGGTGCTGCCGCCGCCACAGCTGTCATGATACAACTGTTACTTTTTACAAATGCAAGCGCTTCTTCTACGCTGATAATTTTTGATGTATATTCCCTCATACGATTCCTCCTCTGCAACGTTAAATCCATACAGATGCTATTTCTATAATTTATCTGACATGATAAATTCCAGCACCTGGCCAATACTTGTAAAAGTATAGTCTACCCCAAGTTCTTCTGCTGCATTGTCCCTCTCTTCAACGTCTTCTTCAATAATTCCAATTGCCACATCCACAAACGCAAACATCGGAATATCATTTACACCATCACCAACTGCAATTACATCTTTTGCTTCCAATTCCAACAGATTCGCTAAATAGTTCACGCCATTATGCTTATTAATATTTCTCGGTATAATATCAAAACAATCAATATGCCGGTAAATTAGCATCTCATCCAGTTGTTCCATATTCTCATTTATTAATTGCTGCAAACTTTCGAATATTTCTTCATCCATTGGAAAAGGTGATAATCCTACTTCATTGGGCTGATACCAGATTGCTTCACCAAACTTCTCGTCAATCAGACGCTTCATCCTTTCCCGTTGTAACTTGGCCTTCTCACTATAAGGATATACCGCATACTTTTGGGGTGGAAGCTCTATCCCAAACTGAAATGTTGCCCCATTCTCTCCTATCAGTATCGGTTCCTGCAATCCTAGCTGTCTAGCAAATCCGCACAAATAATAGCTTGGTTTCCCAGAACAAATTGCAATCGTGTAACCCATTTTTTCTAACTCTACTAACTTCTCCACATCTGCATTTTCCATGGACTTTCCTACTTTCGCTAAAGTTCCATCCAAATCAAATACCAATAATCTATGCATATGTTACCTCAAAAATAATACTCACTATTTATACTCTTATTGTATAAGATTTTTACGTTAAGCACAATTTATATTTTATACATTTTGTCTTTCTTCTTGAAATACATCGACGGATATCATAAAATAGTACTAGGAGAAAATTTGGGAATCCAAACAAAGGAGGGGCTTTTATGGAACACATGAACCCATTGCTTATCGGCAATGACACTACTCATAAATTCATCACAATCGGTGAAA
Organism: Roseburia sp.; assembly: GCA_017547315.1. Next base: position 2,392 of record JAFYQA010000160.1, read on the forward strand.
TTATGCTTCGTCTGACACCACCGAATTACGAGAAAATTCGTATGACCAATAGCTTTGAAGCAAGTTACGGCGGAAGTGAAGCCAACATCGCACTTGCACTTGCTAACCTCGGTATCGACAGTACTTTCTTTACAGTTGTACCAAATAACAGTTTAGGAAAAAGTGCTGTTCGTTCACTTCGCAGTTACGATGTTCACTGTACACCTGTTATTTTAAGTACACCGGAAGAGACACCTACTCATCGTCTTGGTAGTTACTACTTAGAGACCGGTTATGGTATCCGTGCAAGCCGTGTTATCTATGATAGAAAACACAGTGCGATTTCAGAATACGATTTCAGCAAAGTAGATTTAGAAGCTTTATTAGAAGGCTTTACCTGGTTACATTTAAGCGGTATTACACCTGCTCTTTCACAGAATTGCCGCACTTTAATTTTAGATTCTTTAAGAATTGCCAAGGAAAAAGGACTTACTGTAAGTTTTGACGGTAACTTCCGTAGCTTACTTTGGACTTGGGAAGAAGCAAGAGATTTCTGTACTATGTGTCTTCCTTATGTAGATGTGCTTATGGGCATCGAACCATATCACCTCTGGAAAGATGAAAACGACCATAGCAAAGGGGACTGGAAAGACGGCGTTCCATTACAGCCTACCTACGAACAGCAGGATGAGATTTTCCAGCAGTTTGCAGCTCGTTATCCAAACTTAAAATGTATTGCTCGTCATGTACGTTATGCACACAGTGGTAGTGAAAACAGTTTGAAATGTTTCTTATGGTATGAAAACCATACTTTCGAAAGTAAACTTTTCAATTTCACTATTCTCGACCGTGTAGGTGGTGGCGATGCGTTTGCAGCTGGTTTGATTTATGCAATGATGAACGACTACAAACCAATGGATATCGCAAACTTCGCGGTTGCAAGTAGTGCCATTAAACATACCATCCGTGGTGATGCTAACATCACAGACGATGCAAAAGCTATCCGCAGTTTAATGGATATGAATTACGATATTAAGAGATAATATAATTATAACAAAGGTGCAGGATTTCATATCTTGCACCTTTATTCTTTAAAAAATGGGGCGTAGATTTCACTACACCCCATTTTCTCTATGTAATATTCACTTATGCATTACGTTTTGCATTCAAATCTTCCATAATCTCTTTATGTTTTTTATTGGTAATCTCATATTTCAGCATTGGCAAAATAGAAACCACACAAGATATCGCTGTCGGAATAGACATTAAGAAAAACATACCAAAACGATAAGATTCAAATTCCGGTGCTGTCGCAAATAAGAAATCACTCGCTGGTGAAGCCGCTAATGCCTCGTTACAAGCTGCTACTGCATCACCACTGAATCCAACAACTGCAAACACAATACCCTGTAAGAACGATGAAATACCTGCACCAAGTTTTGTAATAAAACTCTGTCCAGAGAAGAAGATACCATCTGGACGATAACCGGTACGATGCTCATCATAATCGACACAATCTGCAATTAAAATAGACTGCATAACTGTAGAAGCACCCATACCTGCTCCAGCGAAAGCAAACATAATCGCCATTATAACCACCCAGTGTGTCTTATACAAGCCAGTACCATCTATCAAATACATAGCGAAAATAGCTGTAAATGGAATTACTCCCATTAATGTACTCAAATTATATACTTTACGTTTTTCGAATTTTTCACAAAGCTTTGGAACAAATCCCATTGCTACAAACTGGCTACCAAACATTGCTCCGCCTAAAATAGCCATATACTGCATATAACCCTGTCCATCACCGCCATTATCACCATAGTAGTATGACATCAATGTCATAGCTACACCGAGCAGTAACTGAATCGGAGCTTTTAACACACCGGAAATCAAGATTCTACGGAAAGGCTTACATGCCCACATCGTCTTTACATTATCAATAAATCCCTTGTGCTCATCCGAAGGCTGTACCACACGCTCTTTTGCAAAAGCTGCACACTGGAACATTAAGGAACCAATCACTGTCATCGCACCACATACAATGATAAAGCCCCACTGCAATCCCTTGCTTTGTGACATACCACCTGCTGTCAGATTTGCACCCACAGACTGTGAAATCGGAACGATGGTTAAAAGAATAGCTGCACCTGCGATACCAGCTACAATACGTGCTAAACTTAAAATACTTGCTCTGTCCTTTTCACTTTCTGTCATAAGGGACGTAATACCCCAGATTGGAATATCACCTGCTGTATATGTCATACCCCAAAGTATGTACGAAATTGCAGCCCAAGCGATAATCAAAGTATTCGTCTTTGCATCGTTTGCAGTCGAATACTGCTTATTTACAAATGTTAAAAATGTCGTCACCATAACAATTGCCGGAACAAAGAAAAGATATGGACGGCATTTACCCCATTTTGTTCTTGTACGATCAACAATCGTTCCCATCATCGGGTCATTAATTGCATCCCAGATTCGTGCTACACCCATGATTACACTGATTGCAATCGCAGGAATGAAGATTACGCTCTGAAAATAAAAAGTCATACCTGTGGCAATGATGTTATAGATTACATTCTGTCCCATCAAACCTATCAGGTACATGTTACGTTCTTTTTTTGTGTAGGTATTCATAGTATCCTCCATATAAATTTAATACCAAAATAGTTTTTCTAACACAATTATAAATGCCTAAGATTTTGATTACAACCTTTTTCTCTTTCAAATACTCCGATCCTAAAATTTCTGAATACTTTTGTTTATTCTTAAAATTTTCCTACAATTTTATTACAAGATGCAGTATAATATAACTATCTATTAACGCTCTTTTGCATCATATCAGAGCACGGAAAATGAGGTGATTATCATGTTGAAAAATTGGAACCCATCAGAACCTCCTGAAAAAGAGGAACTCAAAACCCGCTTGGACAAATCCCGTGACAGACTTTACGAATTGCAGATGAAGATAAAAGAACACAAACTTCCGGTACTCGTACTGTTCGAAGGTTGGGGGGCTTCCGGCAAAGGAAGTACCATCGGTAAAATCATTAAAAATATCGATCCACGATTTTTCAAGGTCGCTACTATGTCGGCACCTACTGAAGAAGAACTTAGAAAACCATTCCTTTATCGATATATGAAACAAATTCCTGAAAACGGTAAATTTACCTTCCTTGATTCCGGCTGGATGGACGAGACTATAAACACGCTCTTACGCGATGAACTTTCCGAAGATGCCTATGATAAGCGAATTGACAGTATAAAACGCTTTGAACGCCAGCTGACTGACAACGGCTATCTGGTTTTAAAATTTTTCATGCACATAGACCAGGAAGAACAAAAAGCTCGTATGGAGCGCCTTCTTGCCGAAAAAGATACCAAATGGCGCGTATCCAAGTCCGACAAATGGCAGAATGAACATTATAAGAAATGTACAAAAGTATTTGATCGTTATTTAATCGACACCAACCTTTCCACCTCACCTTGGTACATCATCGATGCCAAAGATAGCAAGTGGGCAGAACTTCAGGTATTAGAAACACTCGTAAGCGGTATTGAAGTTGCTCTTCAAAACAGTGCTCATTCCGTGCCATTATTGCAGAACATTTTCCCACTAGTGAAAATGCCAAAATTAAACGAAGTCCCATTAGAAGGAAAAGAACTCTCAGACGAAGAATACAAAAAAGAATTGGACGAATTACAGAATAAATTACAGGACCTGCACAATCGTCTCTACAGAAAACGTGTGCCTGTTATCATCACCTACGAAGGCTGGGATGCAGCCGGAAAAGGCGGCAATATCAAACGTATCACCGGCGCTTTAGACCCTCGTGGTTACGAAGTACATCCGATTGCCAGCCCGGAACCTCACGAAAAAGCCCGTCACTATTTATGGCGTTTCTGGACAAGACTTCCTAAAGACGGGCACATTGCTATTTTTGACCGTACTTGGTATGGCCGTGTTATGGTAGAAAGATTGGAAGGTTTCTGTTCTGAAAACGACTGGAAACGTGCTTATAACGAAATCAACGAATTTGAAAAAGAGCTTCACGACTGGGGTGCAATTATTATCAAATTCTGGGTTCAGATTGATAAAGATACACAGTTACAGCGCTTCACCGACCGCCAGAACAATCCGGAAAAACAATGGAAAATCACAGACGAAGACTGGCGTAACCGTGAGAAATGGGATTTGTACGAAGATGCAGTTAACGAAATGCTCCAAAAGACCAGCACTACATACGCTCCATGGCATATCCTTGAATCTGTAGATAAGAAATATGCCCGTATCAAAGCATTGAAGATTATTATTTCTGAACTAGAAAAAGTATTAAACTAAATCAAACATAATCATCTTGATATAATTTAGTACCTAAAAAGAGACCTTCTTAAGAATGTGACTTATTAAATCATGCTTCTTAGAAGGTCTCTTTCTTATTTCCATAAATGATCAATGATTTTCTTCACTTCATCCTCAGTCCGTGCATTCTTACACTGCTCTGCCAGTTCTCTCGTTTCCGCCACAGTAACTTTTGAAAGCGCCTTTTTCACCTCAGCAATATTCGAACTACTCATGCTAAGCTTCTCTGCCCCAAGTCCTGCCAACAGCACTGCCCCTACCGCATTACCTGCCATCTCTCCACAGACAGATACTTCTTTTCCTACTTTTTCAAATGCATCAAAAATCTGTGCCAGAACACGTATCATTGCAGGCGAATAACTTTGATAATAATCCTCAATCTCTTCATTCATACGGTCTGCTGCACACAAATACTGCGTCAGGTCATTCGTTCCTATGCTCGCAAAATCCACTTCCTCTGCTGCCATATCTGCAATTAATGCAATCGATGGCACCTCTATCATAATTCCTATTTTAATATCGTTATCGTATGTGATTCCTGCTGCGTCTAACTCTGCCTTTGCCTGCTCCACATATTTCTTTGCCCGATAGATATCTTCCATATTTCCTACCATCGGGAGCATAATACGTAGAGGACCAAATGCTGACACACGAAGTGCTGCTCTAAGCTGTGTCATAAAAAGTTCTGCATTATCCAAGGAAAGGCGAATACCTCTTTTTCCTAAAAATGGATTACTCTCTTTTGGAAGTTTCAAATATGGAACATTCTTATCTCCACCAATATCGGCGATTCGTAATGTTACCGATTTACCATTCGCATTTTCTATCACCTTTTTATAAGTCTCAAACTGTTCTTCCTCACTCGGAAGACCTTTGCTTTGCATATATAAGAATTCTGTTCGGAACAATCCTACAAAATCAAACATCGAATCCGGAACATCAAAATTAGTGGAACCTATATTTATCCCGATCTGAATACATTTTCCATCCTCCATTTCACAAGGACGATTCAAAAATGCCTCTTCTTCCTTCTGCCTTCGGGCAAATTCTTCCTGTTTCTCGTAACCTTTTTTAACATCATCTTCGGTCGGAGAAAGTATCAGCACTCCATCAAATCCATCCAACAGAAACTCTGCTCCATCCGGGATTTGTTCCATAGCATTTGCAACTTCTGTAACCATAGGTATACCATACCCTCTGGCTAGCACTGCTACATGAGCATTCACACTATTTTTTTCTGTTACGATTCCTTTTACATGTTCACGGTCTATTGCCGCCACATCACTTGGCAATAACCTCTCGGCTACTACGATTACGTCTTTTTCCAGATTAGACAAACTGCGTTCCAATTTTCCTAAATAATTGCGAAGCAAACGCCGTTTGACATCATACATATCTATTTCACGTTGTGCTACCAGAGCATCCTCTACCTGCTGTAACTCAGCTATACGCTGTCCAAAACAGGCTTCTATCGCAATCTCTGGGTACATACAATCCTGCAGAATGGCATTTTGAATATCGTATAATAAATCTTCATCATCTAATATTGCCATGTGAGCCGCAAAAATAGCTGCTGCATCTTTATCGTCAGAAGATACTTTCTCCTGCAATAATTGCAGACCTCTCTTTGCACCGGTTCTAGCATCTTGAAATGACTTCCAATATTCCGTCTCTTTTCCCGGTTTAAAACAACCCGCTTCCACATCCAGCACTAATGGCTCATATTGGTATGCTTCTGCTTTTACTATACCCTTTGAAACCGGATTACCAATTAGGACTCTTCGTTCCTCCATAAGTCACCCCACACTTTATCACACAATTCAACACAATAGTCATAAGAAAAATTAGCATCCTGTTTGATAATTTCATTCTGATCTGCCAATTCCTCTGTATACTCATCTAAAAAATACACCGATACACCATTTATTCCTTCGCTCAAGTGGCATACTACCGGTTCTACTCCATACTCCATGACAAAGGCTTCGCCACTCTCATTTAATCCTATCGTAACCGTCGCCATACCACCTACCATACGGTTAGCAATTCCTGTTCCGCTACTCGATGTCCAATTGCAGAAATTACCAATTGAATAATACACCAACATCGATTGTCCTGTTTCCTCATCTACGATCATTTCTACAGGCTCTATCACATGCGGATGAGTTCCTATCACTAAATCTACACCATTTTCAAAAAAGATATCGGCCCATTTCTTCTGAGAATTAACCACTCCCAGCTCATATTCATTGCCCCAATGTGGACAAACCACCGTAAAATCAGCCAACTCCTCTGCTTTCGTAAGTGCTTCGATTACCTTTTCTTCTTCCAACAAATCCACCGCATAAGGCATATCAGAAGGAAGGGCAATTCCATTCGTTCCGTATGTAAAATTCAATACAGCAATTTTCACGCCATCTTGCTCATACACATATATCTCATTCTGATCATCCTGACTTCCATGAATTCCAAGTACAGGAATCTCTGGATAATTTTCATCCCAAAAAGTCAAACAACTCTTAAGTCCCTTTTTTCCCTGATCAAGTGCATGATTCGTACCATGACAAATCACATCGAATCCTGCCTCTATCAAGTCATGTCCTAACTCAAACGGTGCGTTAAATGCAGGATAACCGGAAATACCATATTTTTCACCTGCGATAATTACTTCCTGATTCACAATCGCAAGGTCTGCTGCCTGAATCTCTTCTATCGTATTGGCAAAAAGAGCATCATAACTATAAGTGCCATCTTCCTGCTTCGCACTCCCCTCCACAGGAGTATGCATTAACATATCACCTATCATGAGAATAGAAATTTCAGGACCTGCATATATAGACTCTTCCTGTGTAACTGATTCTTCAATAACTTCTGTTCCTTCTATACTTCCGGTTAATTCGCCATCCATACCGTTATATTCTGTTTCGAAATGGATATCCCCGTTTTCCGTATTTTCTATAACATTATCCACATCTTTGCTTGCATTTATCTTGAAGTTACATCCTGTCAAAAGATTCGTACACAACACAGACATCATACCTATTGCAAGTATTTTCTGAACCTTGTGATTTTTCATAGTTCTCTATTCCTCTTCACACCTATAGTCTTCTATTCTATCATTATCGGCTTTTATCAAATCAATCTTGATTTCTACACATTAATTTGCATTTACAGCAACGCCTGATACACATCTCGTTTACTAATACCACGGTCCTTTGCCACCAGTTTCATAGCCTCTTTTCGATCGATTCCCTGATTCTCATAAACCGCCATGTGTTCTTCTAACGTCATCGCTTCCCAAGACTTCTTCTCTTCTTCCGCAATTTCTTCAAAAGACTTTCCCTCTAATACAAGCACATACTCACCACGAGGCTCGTTCTCTTTATAGAAATCCAGCATGTCCGAAATCGTAGCCAGCATCTTCTCTTCGTAACGTTTTGTCAATTCGCGGCACACGGCAATTTTACGATTACCTAACACACTCTGCAACTCTTCTAAAGTCTTTACCAAATGATGTGGTGCTTCGTACATGATAATAGTTCTGGTCTCATTCTTAAGCTGTTCTAAGACCAACGCACGCTCTTTTTTATCTCTTGGTAAAAATGCTTCGAATGCAAATCTTCTGGTCGGAAGACCTGACATCGTAAGTGCCGTAATACATGCTGCTGCTCCCGGTAACGAAGTTACTTCGATACCCTCTTCGTAACAAATACGCACCAAATCTTCGCCCGGATCAGAAATACCCGGTGTTCCTGCATCCGTAATTAATGCAATATTTTTACCCTCACGCATCTTATCAACCAGCTGATAGGCTTTTTCAATTTTATTGTACTCATGATAACTCGTCATCGGAGTTTTAATCTCAAAATGATTGAGCAGTTTAATTGAATTTCTTGTATCCTCTGCTGCAATTAAATCTACTTCTTTTAAAGTACGCAACACACGGAATGTAATATCTTCCAGATTACCAATCGGAGTCGCACACAAATATAATTTTCCTGCCATAAGATGCATCCTCTCTTTTCACATTCTTATACATTCAAAATTTCACTACTTATTTTCAGGTTTTATCATCCCATAAATCTCATATATCTCGTCCGTATATACGCCCGGCTCTTTATATACAATCAGTGGCGGCTCCACTGTCATCCGTGATTTTCCACCACGAAGTCCTTCTATTAAAACCATATTTGGTTCCTTGTCTATGTAAGGATACACCAGCCGCATACGTTTTGGCTCAATTCGATATTCCACCATCTTACTCATAATCTCTGCCAACCTGAATGGTCTGTGCACCATATAAAATCGTCCCTTTGGCTTTAACAATCTGGCA
>JAFYQA010000161.1 GCA_017547315.1 Roseburia sp.
ACTTCCTACAATATCCATACAACGCTTAATAAACAACTGTCTCGGCGTTGCAATACACATACTAGAAGTCAGTACCAGGTACGGACCGCATTTTTCCACTACCTTATTCGGCATCAGCTTAGACTCGTGTACCAAATTAAAGTGCACCGTTACACCCATCTCTAACAGTTCTTCCGCCAAAGCTTCGCTACTGCTAATGCTATCACCATTGATAAACACTTCATCTACTACCTGTGTACGAATATATTCCATGAAATTATCCGCATTTGCCACGACCGGAACCTGTCTGATTACATCTCCCTGTCTCGGAACATCCGTAATCACAATTCCTTTTATCACATAATTACGATAAAGTGTACGTTCAAAATCAATGATACAAGGCTCTACTTTATCATTTGTAGTAACCAGTAACATCACCGAACGATTCTTATCTTCCATAATGTGACTTCTTACTACAATTTTTAAAGATATATGCCCCATATAACAGAAAATCATGGATAATCCCCAAAATGTAAATAACATCTGTCTAGAATACGCAACGGATTGTTTTGTTGCATACAAAAAAAGAATAATACCGAGGAATGCCATTGTACACTGTCCTACGACAGCCTTAAATTCCTGCACTTTATCCCTACGCAAAATGCTTTTATATGGTTCCGTAAAAAATATAATGCAAACTTGAATCAACACAGTTACTATCGCTAAATGACTGTAAATCTCCTCGCCATAAGCCCATCCTAGCTCAAAACGAATCGCATACGACACCAGGAATGCAATCTGTACCAGGAGAATATCCAACAGTGTGAAGTCCAAATGCTTCATCCAGCTTCGTCTCTCTTTTTTATACATTATCGACTCCTTACAAATCTTTTGTTAGATTATACCATCTGCCATATAGAATCAGATGACACATTTATTAATTAAATCCAATTACCTTCTGGGAAATCTTATAAGCTGCGACAGAAATTTTTCTGCCAGTTTTCCCAGGTAGATTCATAGTATTGCCCAAAATACCATTTCTTAACTTATGGAATAAACGAATATCATATTCTTTGATATATCTCCACAAATCACGTTTCTTCAACAGATTCTCCTCCGTACCAGAACGAATCAACATAATGGTAGACACCATTGTAATAATCTCCAAATAATTCAACATATATTTACGGAGTTTTTTATCTGGAATTTTAAACAAGTCAAAGGATTCTACCATGATTTTATTGACTCTAATCTGCTGGTCAATACGTCCAATCATAACTTTTTCATTAACAGACTGGTCATCTCTACCAATAAAATAACGATAGAAGTCTACATCCAGATAATACATATTTCTTACCGATGGCAATGGCTTATATACGTAAATATTATCCACATAGAATGTATGCTTTGGAAGTTCTAATCCACACTCTCTCAATAACTGTGTACGATAAATTACGGAATGCATCAAAATATACTGCCCTTTGAAAAACTTGGTATCCTTCCAAGTAATCATTTCATCCGTAGGAAGTGCTGTATAACGCATTACCTTTTTGTGCTTTGCCCCTTCTTTTTCATACACATAATTCGAAATCAGCATATCTAATGTGGTCTCTCCGCCTGCCAATCTCTTTAAAGTCTCTAAAACCTTTGTGTAAGCTTCTCCATCAACCCAGTCATCGCTGTCTACTACTTTAAAATAAAGTCCTGTAGCGTTACGGATACCTGCATTCACAGCCTCTCCATGACCACCATTCTCCTGATGAACTGCTTTTACAATCGTAGGATATTTTTCTGCATATCTATCTGCAATCTCTGCTGTATTATCCTTGGTAGAACCATCATTTACAATAATAATCTCTACATCCTCTCCACCAGGAAGTAGGGAATCAATACACTTTTCCATGTATGCTGCTGAGTTGTAACATGGAATTGCAAATGTTAATAACTTCATTTTTCTAACCTCTCTACTAATTCAAATGCCTTCTTTGCCATTGCATCAATATTATAATACTTATATTCTGCCAAACGTCCCAAAAGATGGAAGTTCTTATAACCTGCCACCAATGCTTTATAACGTTCGTAAAGTGCGTTATTCTCATCATTCATAATTGCATAATACGGAATCTCGCCTTTGGCTCCCGTATACGCAAATGGATACTCTCTTACAATCGTAGTTCCTTTTACCTCTAACTGTCCTGTTAAATATTTAAACTCTGTAATACGTGTAAAATCTTCACTAACCGTATAATTTACCACGCTATGTCCCTGATAAGAGTCCGTATCTAAATGTTCAAATCTAAAATCCAAAGAACGGTATGGAAGTCTGCCATACTGGCAGTCAAACAATTCATCCAGTGCACCTGTGTAAATTACCTCACCCGCGAATGGCTCTCCTTTGAAATAGATTTCACCTTCCTTAAAAGTAAGTAATTCCTTACAATCTGTACCCAACATTACTTCAATATTCTCATGCTCTAACATTTTCTCGAACATCGGTGTAAAGCCGTATTTTGGTACACCCTGATATTTATCCTGGAAATAACGATTATCATAAGAAATCAATACCGGTACACGTCCTGTCACTTCCGGATTAATATCTTCGGGCTTCTGCCCCCACTGCTTCATCGTATATTTTAAGAAAATATTCTCATAAACATACTGTGCAATCTCTCTTACATCTTCGTCCTCATTCTCACGCAGCTTCATAATCGGAACACGGCTCCCTTCGCCATATTCTGTAATCAACTTCTGCTCTAAACGGTCAGCCTTTTCCTTATCATAAACCATATGTAATGTATTTAAATTAAACGGAACCGGAATCAACTCTTCCCCTACTTTGGCCACCACTTCGTGTCCGAATGCGTACCACTCTGTAAACCTAGAAAGGAATGCATACACATCCTCTAAACTAGTGTGAAAAATATGTGGACCATACTCATGAATTAAAATACCATGATCATCTGCCACATCGTAGCAATTTCCTCCGATATGGTTTCTTCTCTCTATAATAAGAACCTTTTTATCTGCTTCTTCTGCCAGCTTTCTAGCTACTACTGCACCGGCAACACCCGCACCAATTACGATACAATCATACATGTCTCTTCATACCTTTCTTCTCGTGCTTTTCACGAAACATTCAGCTATCTGCTACCTATCAGGCAGACTTAGCCAATGTTATATTCTTATTCATTATACAACGTTTAAGTGCATAAGCCAATTTATTTTTTCTTAAGACTTCCTGAATTTTCCATTATTCTCACTTTTTAACAAAAATCTGTTATTTGTTCACATTTTATTTACAATTTCATCACAAAGCCCACATACGATTGACATAATTATCTTTTATACTAAATATAGTTAGAAGCATAAAACTTTTTTCAGACCGTAGAAGGTCGCCTTGCTTAACCGCAAGGTTCCTCCCTAAATATAGTGAACTGCTTCACTTTCAATACATAATCTTTTTCATATGAATAGCCGGTGCATAAGCACCGGCTCCCTCTTTGCCAAAACCTTCTGTTTGTCTACTCTAAAAATCGTTCCTGCCCGATTTTAATACCCATGTACTTTGCATATGCTGCAAATGCTGCCGGAATCGCATACTCACGTTCTGAGGTCACAGCCTCTACAAAAATAAAATCTTCTAATGCTTCTTTTGGCATACTCATCCGTTCCGCTTTATACTTTCTGTCAATAAGTTCCGGTTCTTCTACTAAAATAGCATAACCCGTCATCTGCCATTCCACATGTGAAAAAATATGCTTTGCTTCCGGTAATTTTTGAATTCGAATCGGTGACAACTCCAGTTGTTTTACCTTTGCAAGCGCTTCTTCACTTGATAAATGTCCCTCCACATTAGGAAGCTCATATAAGCCTGCCAACAAACCTTTTTTCGGACGTTTCCGAATCGCTACTCGTTCTCCATCACGAATGACAAGCACAGTTCTTTTTTCTACACGCCGTTCCTTTGCTTTTGTTTTTACCGGCAGTTCTAAAATACGGTCACATTTTCTCGCCTGACACAATTCCATCCAAGGACAAACTTCACAATTAGGTGCACCATTTGGCACACAAACGGTCGCTCCAAGCTCCATCAACGCCTGATTAAATGCACCTGATTTCTTTGCATCAAATGCTTCACTTTGCATATAAGACATGAGCTGTTCTTCCACCTGCTTTCGAAATGATGCCTTCATAATATCCGTATCATCTTCTGACACTCTGGTCAAAATTCGTAATACATTCCCATCTACTGCTGGAACTGGAATCTGATACGCAATAGAGGCAATAGCTCCCGCCGTATAACTGCCGATTCCTTTTAAATGCAAAAGTTCTTCATAATTCGCAGGTAACTCACCTCCGTATTCCTCTACTACCTGCATGGCTGCCTTTTGCATATTCCGCACACGATTATAGTAACCTAATCCTTCCCATAGTTTCAACAGTTCATCTTCCGGACATTCGGCTAATGCACACACATCCGGCAAGCGATTTGTAAATCGTTCAAAAAAAGGCTTTACAGCTTCTACTCTGGTCTGCTGCAGCATAATCTCCGATACCCATACTCTGTAAGGTGAAGCATCCCTGCGCCAAGGCAAATCTCTTTTATTTTTTTCGTACCACGCCAACAATGGCTCCGATAATAATGACAAATCAAATTCTTTCAACATGTTTCTATTATACACCGCAATTCTTTTTGCGTCACGCAAAAACTGCTCTCAAGATTTTCCAAATTCTTCTGCTTTTCGCTTGACATCTGTCCTGTTTTCCGCAAATATTAACTTATAATATTTTTTGTTACTGTTCATACAGTTTCAGCAACTATTTTCCACTATAGGAGGAACTTCCGTTATGAAGTCAAATTCTGCAAGTAGCAGTTTCAATTATACACAGATTCCATATCTGGATCTGCTTCGTTTTACAGCGATATCCGCGGTGCTCTTATTACATATTATTTCTGGCATTACCGACACCATACCGGAACAAATGACCACTGCTCAGCTAGGTGTTTACCATTCCTTAAAATCCTTTTGCACAATCGGTGTTCCCATTTTTCTCATGATTTCCGGCACCTTATTTCTGGCACCAGAAAAGAAACTTACTTTAAAAGCATTGTTTCAAAAATACTTAAGAAAAATCGTACTAGCACTCGTTCTATTCGGAACCTTTTTTGCAATTATGGAACTAGTAATTGTAACCGGAACATTTTCCATCTCCTACCTTTGGGATGGTTTTGTAAATATGTTATGTGGCAATTCATGGGCACATATGTGGTATTTGTTTGCGCTAATTGGTCTATACTTGTTTTTGCCACTTTTAAAAACCTTTACTGCACATGCCAATAAACAGACCTATCTCTATTTGTTAATTTTACTTTTTACAATTGGAAGCATTCTGCCGACACTTGAAACCGCATTAGGTCTTAAATTTGGTTTTATGATGCCCGTTACCGGTGTTTGTCTTTTCTACTATATGTGTGGTTATTTCATTCATACCTACCTAGAGAAAAAAGATTCTTATCAGAAAATTGCCACTGGGATTTTAATTGTCATGGCCTTACTTGTAATTTACGGCTGTGTATATAAAGCCTACTATCATTTTAGTTATGAGTCTCCAATTATTATCATTATGTCCGTTTGCATTTATTATCTTGCATCTTGTAGTAGACGTGAATGGCCTTTGTGTTCTAAATGGCGAGACTACTATTTTGGAATGTATCTGGTTCATACTGTATTTTTAAATCTGGCATATAAATGGTTCCATATCACTCCATTATTATTCGGCGGCTATATCCTGCTTCCATTATTCTGGCTTGGAACCTTCTCATTATCCATATTAACTGCATGGATCATGAAAAAAATGCCTCTTCTTGGAAAATACGTAGTATAATTACTACATTTATATAATTTTGATTGAGAAAGGATTTTATGATATGACAGAAAAAACAATTGGATTTATCGGCGCTGGAAATATGGGTGGGGCAATGATTGGCGGAATATGTAATTCCGGTCTTATTCTCCCAGAACAAATCATAGCCAGTGACTATTCCGCCGTTGCTCTTGAAAAACTTCATGATACTTACGGGATTCGTACAGCACTTTCTAATGAAGATGTTGCAAGTACAAGTGATATTTTATTTCTGGCAATAAAGCCAAATAAATTTGCCGAAGTTCTTCCAACTATCGCTTCTTCTTTAAAGAATAACTGTATTGTTATATCCATTGCTGCTGGGCAAAGCATAGCATCTGTAGAATCGCTTTTAGGTACTGACAAAAAAGTGGTACGTGCCATGCCAAATACCCCAGCTCTTGTAAGCGAGTCCATGAGTGCGCTTTGTTGCAATACTCTTGTTTCTGATTCTGAACTCGCTATGGTAAAACAATTATTTGAATGTTTTGGTAAAGCTGAAATTGTTCCAGAAAATATGATAGACGCTGTTATTGGCGTTTCAGGTTCATCTCCTGCCTATGTCTACATGTTTATCGAAGCCATGGCAGATGCTGCCGTTGCAGACGGTATGCCTCGTGCAATGGCATATAAATTTGCAGCTCAGTCTGTCCTTGGCGCAGCCAAAATGGTTCTTGAAACTGGCAGACACCCAGGCGACTTAAAAGACATGGTATGCTCACCAGGAGGCACTACAATCGAAGCTGTGGCTGCCTTAGAAGCAGGCGGACTCCGCAATGCCGTTATCACTGCACAGCGTGCCTGTGTCCAGAAATCCAAGGACATGACCTCAAAAAAATAATGTCTCAGCTATAGGAAAATTTTGTAAAATGGATGTTATAAACTTTTGTTTAGCGAATAACTGGATATGCAATACTTTGCTGATTTCCTTGCGAAGTATCGCACATCCCTATAATTCGCTAAACAAAAGTTTATAACATCCATTTCGCAAAATTTTCTGTGCCTAAGACATTAATTTTTCTTGCCAAGTACTACTTCGATTATCTGTTCCTGGTACTGTCCGTTATGCGCACGCATTACCGTAATCTCTACGGTAGAACCAGCTGCATAATACTGTAAAGTGGTAGTTAATGAATCCATAGATGTCACATCCTTGCCATCAAATTTAACAATGATGTCCCCCGGAATGATACCATATTTTTCAGCTGCTGTATTTTCAAATACCTGTGCAACGTAAACACCTGTCGGCATGTTATAAGTAGATGCCACACTACTTGTTACATCTACACCGCTAATTCCCAAATAAGAACTATTCGACTCATCAACTTTTTCTTTTGTAATTAATTCATGGATAATTGGTGCTGCAGTACTCATCGGTATCGCGTAGCCAATTCCCTCAACATCCGTATCCGCATACTTTACCGAATTAATGCCAATTACTTCACCTCTTGCATTTAAAAGAGCGCCTCCACTATTACCCGGATTAATCGCTGCATCAGTCTGAATCAGTTCAGCAGTATAGCCTGTACTACTACTAGAATCTGCTACCGTTACTACTCGGTCAAGCGCACTAATAACTCCCATCGTTACTGACTGACCATATCCTAACGCATTTCCAATCGCAATACTTGCTTCACCTACTCTAAGTAACTCTGAATCTCCAAGTGTAGCCATTTTAATTACTTCCATGGTACTGCTTTCGATACTATTTAATTCTACTTTCACAACTGCAAGGTCAATCGAAGGATCTGTTCCTTTTACCTCTGCACTGACTGTAGCATTATTTGCAAATGTTACGGTTAATGTTTTTGCTCCATCAATTACATGATTATTGGTCGCAATATATAAATACTCGCCATCACTGCTTATGATAATACCGGAACCGGCACTTGTACTCTCATAAGTTTGTGAACCCCAAAAACCACGATACTCAGTCTCACTAATGTTCGTAATCGCAACGATAGATGGCATTACTTCATCTACAATATCCGATACATCCACTGCTACATAAGTGTTTGAAATCGCTGTCGATTCTATGTCCTTATCAGGAAACTCTGGTAAACCTACCTGTGCTCCCATATTTGAATCTGCATTTTGCTCACTACCGTTTAAAAATGGTCTCGCTGCATACTGTATACCAACCATTACACTACCAGCCACTAAACCAAATACCAAAGCCAAAGCTGTGCATTTCACCAGTTTCATACCGAAGCCATTTGATTTCCATTCTTTCTTCTCACGCTTTTTTTTCTGCTTCTTTGGTTCTTCATAAGGTGTATATCCCTGGTATAGATTTTCTCCTTGATATCCTGTATTTTGATATGAGTTATTCTGGTAATTATAATAATTGTAGTTATCATTCTGATTATGATGTAAAGTCTCACCATTTCTCTGGTAGCTATTACCATTATAGAATGTAAAATCAGGCTGTGCGTAGCGGTTTGATTGCACAGGTTCCTCCTGCACATTCTGATTCAATTCCTGCTCTGCATTATAATTAAAATTATCATTATTAGTATTCTGATTATCCATCTATTCTTTATCCTTTCTGCTCTATTACTATATTTCCATTGAGGCCAATGCTAGTTTTATCATAATAGAGTTTACTCATAAATTGTGTTCATTTTGTGAAGAAACTATCAAAAAAATATAAATTTATAAAAAAACACTGCCGTACTAAATAAGTACGACAGTGCCGTATACGCTACTGTTTAGAATCCATCATTAGAATCATATCCTGTATCGCTTTCAATCTTCATACTGTTTGCTTTTACAGTAGATGATGGAACATATTCTTCGTTATTATATAAGAACTTGTGTAATTCGATTACATTGGTCTCTAACGTACATGGTGCAACCACACTACCTTTAGAACCTAACGTAATTGTATTCTTTAAGAATGGGAAACCAACACTACCTGTAATCTCATACTCAAATACCTGTGCTGCCAATGAAATCAAATCTGCATTACTAAAACTTGTTGAAATATCATCAAACATAGCATCTATTACAGAGTTAATTGTTCCCAAATCAGACTTCTGCGCTTTCTTTGCCATCGCCATGATAACATCTCTCTGACGTTCTGTTCTCTTATAATCGTCACCTGCTGTATAACGGATACGTGCATAAGCAGTTGCCTGAACACCATCAAGAACATAAGTACCACCTGTTTCCGGAACTTTTGATGTATGACCTGTTAATTTATTAATCTCATCCATATAACCAATCATGAAGTGAGCTTCTTCATCTGTAATAGTCAATTCAATACCACCAAGCAAATCTATACATTCTACTACAGCATTAAAATCAACTGTTACATAATCTGAAATATTCAAATCGAGATTCTTATTCAGCATAGAGATAGCTCCTTGTGGACCACCTGCTGAAAATGCTGAATTAGCTTTTCTAAACTTACCACCACCAATATCTAAGTATGTATCACGATATACTGAACACATCTTAACTTCTTTTGTATCGTTGTTAATAGATACCACAATAATAACGTCACTGTTACCAGATGTTAACTTACCATTTGAACGATTATCCAAACCAAATACCGCGATTGTTCTAAAGTTATCCATAACTTCGATTGTCTCAGACTGGATATCTTCGTTCACTTCTACATCTTCTTTCACAAAATCATCTGGTCTCTCAATTTTCTCTAATTTAGAGATACCATATAATGCTACTGCAAGTACTGCAAGTACAATTAATTCAACTACAATCAGAATAATCTTATTTCTCTGTTTGTTCTTCTTTGTACCTTTTTTCTTTGTCTGCTGTTCGCTCATTTTCCTGTCTCCTAATATGATTTTCTCTTAATTTCTTTTTTGAAATCATTCGATATCATTATTTATAATACACTAAAATACAGCAAAGTACAACTTATTTTTCACAAAAAGACAAGAGTCTATATAATTATTCTTTTATCTTCGATTATTATACACTAATCCTGCTACTTTTTCTGTTGTGAATGTATAACCAGCCATCAGCATAATCCTTACGCTCCTGTTCTGACATCTCCGTATATTTCACAAAATCAATCTTTGACAAAGTCATTTGCCACTGTCCGCACTTAAAGCATTCCACCTGTTTTCTTCTGGAAACGACACGCATCCACCCACAATCCGGACATATAAAAACCTTCATCATGAAGTTATTTCCTCTTTTCTACCTGATTCTTCCAATTTTTTCAATCAGATAGCGGTTATTGTACTTCATTTGTAGAATTGTTGCAATAGGAAATAGGTTTTAGTCGTATTTAATAAAGTCCTGATAACAAATATTCATATCTACTCTTCCTGAAATACCACTTACAACTCCTGAACTGGTATACTGCCAGATACGATGCGGTCCATTATAGGTGCTCTTCATACCTTCGGTATAGTTTTTCGGATACTGCGCAACCCAAATACAGTAATCATTCAGTTCTCCTGCATATAAATTATGTATAAACCAGTCCTTATTCGCATACACACCAGCTTCATAGCCTGCAGCTTCTACTTTTTTACAAAACGCCTTCACACAAGCGGTTCTGGCTTCTGCTGTTAAAGCATTAGCTCTTCCACCATCCAAATACTCTGTATCAATAAAAATCGGATATGTTAAATCTTCTTTTTTTCCATACTCTGCTTCATATTCAGCTCTATATTTCTTAATAAGTGACAATGTTTGATTCGCTTCTTCAATCGCTTCTTTTTCACTAATTGCTTGCGAATAAAAATATACCCCAACCTTTATCCCTGCGTGCAAAGCACTTTTAAAATTGTATTCAAAATACGGATCTTCCGCTATCGTGCCACTACTTCCATAGCGATTACCTGCTCTGATGATTGCAAATGTCACTCCTGATTTTTTCACTGCATTCCAGTCAATATTTCCCTGCCATTTTGAAACGTCAATACCACGCAC
>JAFYQA010000162.1 GCA_017547315.1 Roseburia sp.
CAAATCATCACCATCTAACATATAACGGTTCACGGACGAATGCCAGTTATCTTTCATTAATACATAAGTTAATAAAATACTCTCTATCTTAGCATTATCAAAATACGGAATTGCAACCAACGAACATACATTATCATCACCAAAAATACTAGTAACATCCTGATGTTCCGTATAATTACTGCTAATTTTCGATACAGCAAATCCATCCGGATTTTTTTGCATTGCACGCTCTATCTGCTTGATTGTATCTGTAGTCAGTTCACATTCGGTATCATTATATAATACTTGTGGCTGATTATCGATATAGCGGATATACGCTGCTCTATCTACGTTAAAGTGATTTAAAAATACCTTCATGGCTGTATCTACGATTTCCTCTGCTGATACATTGGTCACTTCAAACTGTTTTTGCCATGAAGATATAAACTCTAATTGACGTTTCTTGCTTCGATACGCACGCTCTACACTCTCTTGATGTATCAACTCTTCTAATTGACGCATCGTAATCTTTGCCACGTTTTCTTCTATCGGCGGCAATGCCTCACGCAATTCCTCGACAAAAATTTTGTACATCGCAGAATGTGATTCATCATATTCTTTTAAAATCTCTTCTTCCTGCTGATATAAAATATCTTTTCCAAGGATTTTAAAGACTTCCATTCTGGACTTTCGAAACAGTGCATAACAGAAAAACAAATTGCCTTCTGCACGTTTTAAGTATTCGTCTGCCGCCGCCAAATATTCCAATGCTTCTTCGTCATTTCCGTCATACCTGCACAACAAACCTTGAGAAAAATTATATAAGAATAAGTCATCATCACTCTTTGCATAATCATGCACCGTAGCCAGACCATTCTCCATCTCTTCTTTTTCTAATATATAATTCAAAAACTGTTTGCAATTAAACAAATAACGCTCACAATTAAAACTATTTCCCTGTAAAATAGTAGTCAACGCCAACAGGCCATAAAGCTTGGACAAGTTACATACACGCAAACTATTAAGCTGCAATTTCTCAATCGCTTTCATGCACTGCGTCAGATAACTTTCTGCCTC
Source organism: Roseburia sp. (assembly GCA_017547315.1). The sequence continues at coordinate 1,057 of JAFYQA010000162.1, forward strand.
AGAATACCGTTGCTGCATAATACAGTTTAATGACATATTATACTGTACTTCTGCAATATCTTCCGGTTTTCTTAATAAATAAAATAGCTCTAATGCCTTTTTAAAATATAGTGCAGCCAGCTCATTTTCACCCATCGCACATAAGTTATATGCCGTACTGGAATAATTTCTTCCCGCCTGTACAGAAAACTTATTTTTCAATGTCTCAAATGTTCGCATGGTATATAACTGCGACACTTCATACATACCATTGGTAGATGCCAACATAATATTCTTTAAATAAGCATTTTCAATCAACTGCTCATTGCCGATTTCTTTGGCTAACGCTACCCCCTTGCTAAAATAAATCAATAATTTTTCGGAACGATATGCCTTTGCCACAATCTCTGGTTTGTTATCATATGCATATATGTAAACATAAGCTAAATGATTGAAATACTTGTACTGCTTCATCTTTTCAATCAAAAAATCACTAATCTTAACATCCTGTGTACAGAAGAAAATATTATACCAACCAGACATCTGTATCTGCGCATTTAACAATTCTGCATGAAACATTCCGAAGTCGCTCTGCATGGCTTTTGCACATTCATACGCAGTGTATGCATATTGCATTGCCTCTTCTAACTTACCCAGATACATATTGGTTGCCGCCTGGAAAAAGTAATACTGATAGTTGCTCTTGCCCATAGCCTGCGCCATCTTATCAATATCCTCGCACACTTCGATTGCTTTTGAAAGATCCTTCATCATTATGGCAACACGTGCATACAATAATAACATTCTATAATGATTTTGTTCAGAAATCTTCATATTATCAAATTTCACCATACGCTCAAAACGCTTTAAGAGATAATATGCCTCTTCAAAATCTAAAAATTCTACCAGATTATTCAGTTTTCGATAGCCTTCTTCTGTATTATATTCTGATACGGTATGCACTCTGTTTTTTTCTGATTTCTCGCGATTAGAATTACCAATATGATAAATTCTATTACTATCTTCTAAATATTCTACCAGTTTCTCCCAATCCGGACGCAAGAATTCAGGAAGTACCTGAACATCGTTCACGCCAAGCAAGATTCCTATATTCGGATTCCCCTGACGCATCAACATCTCTGTCAAAAGAATGGTACTTCTCGATGCCAGCTGAAAACGATTAATCACCACCAACAGCGGATGTTTCTTTGTCAACGTTGTAAGCATAGTCACAAGCGCATTCATCATACGCTCCTGCTCATATACCACTTCCCCCAGCAGAATATCCTCTTCTCTTTTACAAATCCCCGTTTCAAAGTAGCTGGAAATAATCGGACGATGCAGACTGTAAACGTCACACTCATCCATAAACTTCTCAAAATCCAGTCCTTCTTCTTTCTTTACCAGTTGCCTGATAATATATAAATATGGCTCATATGCACTTGGCATCTCGTCATATTCTAGTTCATGACATGCAAAGAAAACGTCAGACTGCCCTCTCAGACAGTTGACGCTTTCTAATTTTTGTACTGAAAAATCATTGCTATAACGTAAAAGCATATAGTTATGCCCTGATTTGCCTATATCTCCCCATACTTGCTCAATTGCGCTATTATAGTATCTTTCGATCATACCTTCTCCTCATGAGCGTTAAAGACTTTTAGTACGCTTTACCCCAGTATACCAGTTTATGCGCCGGTTTTCCACAACAAACGCAAACATTTGTGATTTCTTCCTGGTCGTTAAATGGCATACAACGTGATGTTACTGCCAAATCTTCTTTAATCTTATCTTCACACGCCTGGTCTTCACACCACATACCACGGATGAATCCTGGTTTATTAGCTGCGATATCTTTTAATTCTTCATAATTATGTGCATCCCAGATATGCTCATCGCGATGTTTCTTTGCACGTTCTAACATCTCCACCTGAATGGTCTTTAATAATTCAGGTACTTTTACATCTACTTCATCTAATGACATTTCAATTTTTTCTCTGGTATCACGACGAACTACTACACACTTATTCGCTTCGATATCCTTTGGTCCAAGTTCGATACGAACTGGAATACCACGCATTTCCTGTTCAGAGAATTTCCAGCCTGGGCTCTTGTCTGAATCATCTAATTTTGCACGGCAAACTTTACCAAGTCGTTCGCAAACTTCATTTGCTTTGTCAAGTACGCCTTCTTTATGCTGCATGATTGGAATCACCATTGCCTGAACTGGTGCTACTGCTGGTGGTAAAACAAGACCAGAATCATCGCCATGTACCATGATGATAGCACCGATAAGACGTGTAGTCATACCCCATGATGTCTGGTGAACATGCTGTAATTTATTCTCTTTATCTGTGTACTGGATACCGAATGCTTCTGCAAAACCGCTACCGAAGTTATGGCTTGTACCTGACTGTAAAGCCTTACCATCATGCATCAATGCTTCGATTGTATAAGTAGCTTCTGCACCTGCGAATTTTTCTTTTTCTGTCTTTTTACCACGAACTACAGGCATTGCCAACACTTCTTCGCAGAAATCTGCGTAAAGATTAAGCATCTGTACTGTTCTTTCTTCTGCTTCCTCAGCTGTTGCATGCGCTGTATGGCCTTCCTGCCATAAGAACTCTCTGGAACGTAAGAATGGACGTGTCTCTTTTTCCCATCTTACTACGGAACACCACTGGTTATATACCTTTGGAAGGTCACGGTAAGACTGGATAATGTTCTTATAGAAATCACAGAATAATGTCTCTGATGTTGGTCTTACACAAAGACGTTCCTGTAATGGATTTAAACCACCATGTGTTACCCATGCTACCTCTGGAGCAAAACCTTCTACATGGTCTTTTTCTTTCTGTAAGAGGCTTTCTGGAATAAACATTGGCATGTAAACATTCTCTACACCTGTTTCTTTAAATCTACGGTCTAATTCATTCTGGATATTCTCCCAGATTGCATAACCTGCTGGTTTGATAATCATACATCCTTTTACAGATGAATAATCGATTAATTCTGCCTTTTTTACTACGTCAGTGTACCACTGCGCAAAGTCTACATCCATGGATGTAATGGCTTCTACTAATTTTTTGTCCTTTGCCATAATCATATATCTCCTTTTATTTATATCTTTTTCTATCTTAATTATTACAGCTTTACTTTTGTATTTTGGTCAGCTGTTACACTAAGCTTCTTGCCCATGCTACTGCATTTGTCAAATCCGCTTCATCCGGATGTGACAATGCTTCGTCAAAATTCTTCACATTTACTTCCATATTTTTGTCTTCCGGATTCGCCTGAAGCATCGCTACATATCTGTCTCTTACGCTCATCGGCATCTTACCCTGGCAGAAAAACTGTCCCAAAATCTCATTTGATTCCGGCACCTGTGCTTTGATACGTCCTGCCAATGCATCATAGTATCCTTGCGAACCACCAAATCCCGCTGTCGCAAAAAGTGCAATCTTTTGATTCTTTAATGTTGCCAAAAACTCTGCAACTTCTTTTGTACAACTTCCTTTATCAATCCACGTACCCACAAAATACATATCTGCTTCGATATTCTCTGCAGGCTCACACACGCATACATCATGCTCTGCCATTAACGCGTTACCGATTGCTTCTGCTACAAGTTTCGTGTTACCAGTAAGACTTTTATACACAACTGCTATTTTCATCTTTCGTCCTCCTTATAAAATACTATCGTTCACGTTTCTATAATATAATCGCGTAATGTGCACACGATTCATTCTTATAACACTTTTCTATATCGAAAATGGATTCGGAATCTCGAATTCTAGTTTCTTCTTCGTCACCGGATGCTCAAATCCTAGCTTATACGAACACAGACCCATCGATTCCCCTGATGCCATGTTCGCTTTAAAATTATATTTTCTGTCTCCAACAAGAGGACAACCCGCATGCGCCATCTGCACACGTATCTGGTGATGTCTGCCTGTTGCAAGCTTGATATTTACAAGTGCTTTCGTATCCGTCTTTGCCAATACTTCGTATGATAGTTCTGCACGTTTCGCACCATTTACTTTACTTCCGACTACCTTTGACAAATTAGCTTTCCCATCTCGCAGTAAATAATCTTCTAAAGTTCCTTTTGTTTTATCCGGCACACCGTCCGTCAGTGCATAATAATATTTATCCGCCATCTTCGTCGACACCTGTTTACTCAAGTCCGCTGCCGCTTCCTTCGTCTTAGCAAATACCATTACACCGCTTACCGGCTGATCTAATCGATGCACAACACCAATATACGATGGTTCGCCTTTTTGCATACGATAGGTCCGCAACATACTTTCCATATCCTTCTGTCCAATCTGCTTCGTCTGGGTCGCTACACCTGCCGGTTTGACGCACACGATGATGGCACTATCCTCATATAATATCTCCAATCCATTCACCAAAATAAAAAAAGCCCTCCTTCCCGAAAATCACTTTTCAAGGACGAGAGCTTATCGCTTCGTGTTACCACCTTAATTCATTCCTGCCTTGCGACAGAAACCTCAATAAGTACTTAACTACTCGATATCCTCATACCATGAGTTATCGTATATGTCTAATACTTCTACGCTGTAATGGGCGTTCCCAGTGTAGCCTAAACCCGTAATCTGACGCTCATCGGGCAATCGGTACACAGCTCCAAGACTGGTTCAGCAATCCTTAGATAAAGCCTCGCACCATACGGCTTCTCTCTGCAATCTTCCTACTGCCTACTATCTCTCTTCATAGCCTGTTTCATTTTTTTGATAATAATATAAAATCCATAACTTGTCAAGACAACTTAATATGTAAACACCGGTTCATCTTTTATCATATAAGCCAATGAACTAGTTCTATCCTTCACCTGCTCTAACTGATCCGGAAGCGAATCCATTCTATCCTGTATCAATGCTAATTCTTCTGCATAAGCATCGTCTCCTATCGCAAGAATGGCATCTTTCATTTTTTGCAATAATCCATCATACTGCTTATAGTAATCTACATTATAAGGTGCCAATTCTAACATCATATCAAAATCATCAATACATTTTTGCACTTGAAGATTTGAAGCATAAAAACTTCCTCTGGCAATATGCGCAGTAATATTATATGGATTCTTCTCTAATACCTGATTTGCCAATATATACGATGTATCTGAGCCCATCGAATTTAACATTACATCTTCCTGTACAGAGGTATAATCCGGTAACATTGTCAATGCTAATCCGTAGTCTCCCTGTCTGCCACTTCCGGTTGCAATTCCTACATAAAGAAAAACGATTGACAATCCGGATACCACTGCATATCTCCACTTCTTCTTCAAATTCTTTTCCTTAACCTGCTCACCATGGTCACAGAAAAGATATGCCACCATTACGATTAAAAGATACTGACAGTGCAAATCCACTAACGATGCCACTAAGAGAAATACGAATAGTTCCTTATTCTCTTTTCCCTGTTTGCCCATAAATATCTGCCAACCACAATAAATAAGTAACAGTATAAGTGCTATCACGCCATAATCCAATGCTACCTGTAAAAAATCGTTATGTACGTATTTGATATTATAAACGCCGCTCTGGAAGGTGCCCTGACTGTAATAATATCCTAACCTTCCCAATCCGAAAAACTTTTGACACAACAACAGTATGGCATCTCTATAATACAGAAGTCTGCCCCACAACGTCGAATTCGAAGTAAATATCGAAAAAATTCTACCGATATTCGATGTATTTCCTGTTACGGCTACATAGAGTCCTCCCAATGCAAGAAATCCTCCTGTTCCAATAAAAAACGGCTTGCGGAATTCTGCTGTCTTAACTGCATAATACACACCCCAGATCAGCAATAATAGCAAAACACTTCTCGAACCAGACAGTAAAAGCCCCATCAGCAAGATACCAATCTGAATCAAATCACACATTTTTTTCTTCTGTGCTTGCAACTGGTATATTAAAATCATAATACCAAGTGCATAAAACAAACCGTTCGTATTTGCATATTGGAAAAACCCTGACAATCTGTTATTTTCCCAAAAATACACTTCCAGACTCGGATTCAAAAGACTCACAACCGAAATGCCAATGGACACGCAGCCTATCAATGGAATCGATTTTTTCGCAGCATCGGCTTCTTCTCTACCTCTGCATTGCACAAGATACATCCATAAGCACACTACCATAAGACGCAGAACACCCATTAGGTTATCCATATAATCCACTGCCCAAAAACTAACCAACAGCGCTATTCCTGTCAAAATTGCCGGTATCGCAGATATACCTCGCAAATTAATTCTGCACAAACTCTCTCCTTTCAATAGCACGTACAAAAAACTGCCTAATACAGCCATTCCTATCACTGCTACTGAATGGTCAAAAAAACCTCCTTGCATGACCATCGCGATTATTAAACACACCCCAAGAAGCGGTATGCTCGCTCTCTTTTTCATTTTCATAACACTTCCTCAAACTCTTATAATTTTATAACTTAAAGCGGTACCCTACATCCCAACTACAGAATCGCTTGTCGATTCTGTGCGCGAATGCGCATCCACAGACGATTTGGGGTTCATAACTTTAAAGTTTAAAGCGGTATCCTACACCCCAAATCGTCTCTATATACTGCGGTTTATTCGTATTCATCTCCACTTTTTCACGAATTTTCTTGATATGCACCGTTACTGTCGCAATATCCCCGATAGACTCCATATCCCAGATTTCACGGAACAACTCATCTTTGGTAAATACATGATTCGGATGCTCTGCAAGGAACGTCAGCAAATCAAATTCTTTCGTTGTAAACTGTTTTTCTTCTTCATTCACCCAGACACGTCGTGCAGTCTTATCGATGCGAATACCTCGAATCTCAATCACACTGTTTTTCACTTCATTACTTCCAATCAAGCGTTCGTAGCGTGCCAAGTGTGCCTTTACTCGCGCAACCAGTTCACTCGGCGAAAATGGTTTTGTAATATAATCATCTGCTCCTAGTCCCAAGCCTCTGATTTTGTCAATATCATCTTTTTTCGCAGATACCATCAAAATCGGTGTATTCTTCTGTTCACGGATTTGTTTACAGATTTCAAAACCATTCGTTCCCGGAAGCATCAGGTCTAAAATAAACATATCA